>JADYZI010000380.1 GCA_020853255.1 Acidobacteriota bacterium | reverse complement strand
TCAGCACCTGTCGCTCAACTGAAACGTCCGTTGCCCCTTCGACAGTTTGGATCGTATTGCGAATTTCCTCAGCCTTTGAACGTAGTGTAGCCAGATCGTCGCCGAACAACTTGACCGCGATCTGGGCCCGAACACCGGACTGCAAATGATCCAACCGATGAGAGATCGGCTGTCCTACGTTAGTGGTAACTCCTGGAACGACCGCGAGTTTGTCCCGGATCGCCGAAAGGATCTCCTCGCGCGAACGGTCCGATTTCTTTAGATCAACATCGATCTCGGTGTAGTGAACACCCTCGGCATGTTCGTCGAGCTCGGCCCTTCCTGTCCTACGTCCGGTCGATATAACTTCGGGCACCTCCAAAAGTAGTTTCTCGGAAATTTGGCCGATGCGATTGGATTCAGCCAGAGAAGTACCGGGCTGGGCCTGAACATTGACGGTAAGCGTTCCTTCGTTGAACTCCGGCAAGAACGATGTGCCAACAAACGGGAGCGTCGCCATCGTCAAGGTGAACACCAGTGCTACCCCGACGATGACTTTGTAAGGATGCCGGAGCGTCCAATGTAGAAGCCGCGTGTCGTATTTCTTTAACCAGCGAACTAGGAAGCTGTCCTGGTGTTCCTCTGCGTACGAAGATCGAAACCAGCGTCCTATCCTCGCGAAAATAGAGGCCCCATTCTCATCTTCGTGATCGATCTCAACCGGATCGTCGACCGTCTTTCTATCTTTTCGCCTAAAAGTTTGCGGCAACAGATATGACGCTAAGACGGGCGTTACGGTCAAACTTACGAAGAGAGATGCCACGAGTGCGGTAATGTACGCGAGACCCAAGGGAGCGAGCAATCTGCCTTCGACACCGGATAAGGCGAACAGCGGAATAAATACGAGGGCCACTATCACCGTCGCATAAATGATCGATGAGCGGACCTCAAGCGAGGCGTGATAGATCACTTCAATGGAGGGACGCGGATTCTCAAGGTTCCGATTTTCGCCGAGTCGACGGAAGATATTCTCAATGTCCACGATCGCATCGTCAACCAACTCGCCGATCGCGACCGCCAAGCCGCCGAGGGTCATGGTATTAACACTGATCCCGAAAGCATAGAGAATGAGAAAGGTTACGATGAAAGAAAGCGGAATCGCCGTGAGTGTGATAAACGTAGTGCGAAAATTGAGCAAAAACAGAAACAATACGATCGCGACAAGGATCGCACCGTCACGCAATCCTTCGGTAACGTTCCCGATGGAGGCGTTGATAAAGTTGGCTTGCCGGAAGAGATTAGGGTTGATCTCAACGTCGGAGGGAAGCGTTTTTTGCAGTTCCTTGACCGCTTCGTCAACCTGGTCTGTAAGATCTTGAGTGCTAGCCCCGGGCTGTTTTTGAACAGAAACAATCACGGCGGGCTTTCCGTTCGTTCCGGCCTCGCCCCGCTTAATTTTCGCACCAAACTGAACTTCGGCTACATCACCAAGCCGAATCGGGGTGTTATTGCGGTAGGCAACAACGGTTTGCTTAAGTTCGTCGATCGAATAAAACCTGCCGAGGTTACGAACAAGGTACTCCTGCGATTGGGCATCTACAAAGCCACCGGTGGAGTTGGTATTCGATTTTTCCAGCGCAGTCGAAACATCTTCAATGGTGATGCCAAACTGCCTTAACTTTTCAGGTGAAACAAGTGCCTGATACTGTTTTACGCCTCCCCCGATGGGAATAACCTGAGAAATCCCGGTAATCGTCAATAGCCGAGGCCTAATGGTCCAGTCCGCCAAGGTGCGCAGTTCCAAAGGGTCGGTCGTTCCATCCTTGCTCGAAACAGCAACCAACATGATCTCGCCCATTATGGAAGAGATTGGAGCAAGAAACGGCGAGACCCCCTGCGGCAATTGTTCGCGGGCTTCGGTTATTTTTTCAGAAACCAGTTGTCGATTTCGGTAAATATCCGTTCCCCATTCAAACTCAACGTAAACGATGGACAACCCGATACCGCTTACCGAGCGGACTCGTGACACGCCCGGAACGCCATTCATCACGGTTTCGATCGGGTAAGAGACTTGGGTTTCGACTTCTTCGGGTGCCAGTCCGTTCGCTTCAGTAAGAACGGTAATCGTCGGTTTATTCAGGTCCGGGAAGACATCGACCGGCAAATTGAACGCCACGCAACTGCCCCAGACGAGCAGAAGGGCGGCAATCGCGACGACGATCATCCGGTTCTGAAGAGACCATTTGATAATTCCATTGAGCATTTGAATCAAGGTTGTACGGAACTATTTATTTACTCCACTTTGTCTTCCACTCGCTCATCATCTTTATCTCGGCCTCCTGAGCCTTAATGATTTGACCGGCTAGCGTTTTGATCTCGGCCTTTTCGCTCTTCTGCAACGCTTCTTTCGCCATCGTAACGGCTCCGACGTGGTGGGGAGTCATCATGTCGATAAACGCTAGATCAAATTCCTTGTCTTTGGAGTTTGTAAGCTTTGCCATATCCATCTTCATGGAATCCTTCATACCAGGCATTTCCATGTTCATGGCGGCCGGCTTGCCCGCGAACCACTGCTCGCGCCAACCTTTCATCTGGCCGATCTCCTTTTCCTGGTCGGCGATTATCTGCGCAGCGAACTTCTTGATGTCGGGATTTTGTGTTTTGCCATCAACCATCTTGGCCATGTCCACGGCTCCCTTGTGATGGGCGGTCATCGTATCGATAAACTGAAGATCGTATGGTTGACTTGCGGCGTTCGGCGAACTTGTCATTGCCGAGTGGTCCATCGATGTGTTTGAGTTCATCGGCATCGAATTGTGATCCATGCCATTCATATTCATTGACGAATTCGAATTCTTCATCATCGAATTGTGATTCATGGAACCCGAGTTACTGCCCGCCTGGCCGCACGCGGCCAAGCCTACGGCAGCCAACCCCAATGTGGCCGTTAATAATAGTGTTTTCATTTGCTTCCCCCTTTTAACTTAGGCGGTCTCAGCCTTCGCTTACGACGATGCTTCCTTTGTACATTCCCATTCCGCAGGCAAATGATATTTGTCCCGATTCGGTCGGCGTTATGCTGACGACAACGTCCTTGCCGACCGGCAGAGCTTTGCTGATCCCTAACTTTGTAAATACGACTTTGCTGCCGCAGTTCTTGTCATTCGCTCGGTTAAACACTAGGTTGAGCTTATGACCCGCTTCGATGTCGATCGACGAAGGTGAAAAACCACTCTTATCAACCTTTACCTTCACGGTCCGCGTGTGGGCCTCAACAACGGCGGTCATTACGCCGAAGGCTCCACCAGCTATAACTATCACAGCTGTTAGTGTCAGAAATATTTTGAATTTGGTCATTTCTTGTTCTCCTTTTAAATCACTTCTCAAAATTCTAGTTTTCGGTCACGATGACTTTGCCGCTCAGCATGTCCATTCCGCAGGCGAACGCGATCTCGCCGGCTTCGGTCGGAGTGAATTCGACCAGGATGGTCTCTCCGACCGGCAGTTTCTTTCGAATCTTTTGCTTGGCAAAGACGACTTCGCCACCGCAGTTCTCCGAGTCCGCTCGATAGAAGGCCAGTTTGACCGGCTGGCCTTTAACAATCGAGATCGATGACGGCTCGTAGCCTTTCGATGAAATGGTGATCTTAGTCGCACCTGCTGGAACATTCGCCGCCTTCACCTGTTTAGCAGAACCTGCCGGAACATTTACGACAAACGGAACGCTGATAACTTTCCCGCCGCGTTGAAACTGCGCCCAAAGCTTATACAGCCCGGCCCGTGGGAACGCGGTATGAGCCGATACCTCGTAGGCACTCGGCTTGTTAGCCTTTTTCGCATCTGCCACGTGCGAATGGCCATCGGCGTTATGATCTTTTTCCTTCATATCGCCGTCCATCTTCATCCCGTCCATCTTTTCGCCCTTCGCCATCGGGTGCGCGTGAACAAAGTCAAGAAGGTCTTCGCTGATAATGACGAAGTGCGCCAATTCGCCCAAGTAATTTTGCAGATCGGTTGCGGCCTTTCCGGTTTTTGCGTCAAAGACCGCGAAATCAAGCGTCAGTTCCTGTCCCGCCTCGATCTTCGCACTCGGCTTCATCGTCACTTTCACGCCATCAACAGATTTTTCAAGCTTCGTATCCGCAGCGAGAGCCACTTTCGCTTTTTCAGTTCCCGAGACCTTCACATCAATGCGTTCGACCACTTGCTTCGCATTAGGCGGCGTGAAGTCAGCGTAGAACTTATAATCGCCGCCGTTCGGAAACGTATGTTGCACTCGATAAGATCCGTCTGCCGACGGCTGGGGATGGACGTGATAGAACTCGGAAAGGTCCTTCGAGACGATCAGCAAGTGCATCGGCTTTTCGTGAACGACCTGGAGATCCTTCACAACCGCATTCTTACTATCCTTAACCGTAAAAACCAGCGTCGCGGGAGCACCGGCCTGAACCTCGCCCGGCTCCGTTTTGAAATCAACCTTGAAGGTTGAATCCGAAGCTGAAGCGTTCGCGGAATTTGATTCGCTGACAGCCGTATTCGCGGCATTCGCGTTGTCTACGGCCTGCGAATTTGTCCCGCTAGTACATGCCGTAAAAAAGACGGCAATAGTTGAAGTAAATAAAACGGTTACCAAAATAAATATTCTTCTCATTATTCTTTTCTCTCTTCTACTTGTTTCGCCTATCTATT
>JADYZI010000379.1 GCA_020853255.1 Acidobacteriota bacterium | reverse complement strand
TTCAACTATTGCCGTCTTTTTTACGGCATGTACTAGCGGGACAAATTCGCAACGCGTTGACAACGTAAATGTCGCGAATACGGTTGCTAGCGAAACAAATTCCGCGAACGCGGCAGTTTCGGATTCAGCATTCAAAGTTGATTTCAAAACGGAGCCGGGTCAGATTCAGGCCGGTGCTCCGGCGATGCTGGTTTTTACCGTTAAGGACAGTAAGAATGCGGTGGTGAAGGATCTGCAGGTCGTTCACGAAAAGCCGATGCACTTGCTGATCGTCTCGAAGGACCTTTCCGAGTTCTATCACGTCCATCCCGAGCCGTCAGCCGACGGATCTTATCGAGTGCAGCACACGTTTCCGAACGGCGGCGATTATAAGTTCTACGCCGACTTCACGCCGCCTAATGCGAAGCAAGTGGTCGAACGCATTGATGTGAAGGTCTCGGGAACTGAAAGAACGAAAGTCGCTCTCGTTGCGGATACAAAACTGGAAAAATCTGTCGATGGCGTGAAAGTGACGATGAAGCCGAGTGCGAAGATCGAAGCGGGACAGGAACTGACGCTTGATTTCGCGGTCTTTGACGCAAAAACCGGAAAGCCTGCGACCGATCTGCAAAATTACCTGGGCGAATTGGCGCACTTCGTCATTATCAGCGAAGACCTCGTTGACTTTGTCCATGCTCACCCGATGGCGAAAGGCGAAAAGATGGACGGGATGAAGATGGACGGCGATATGAAGGAAAAAGATCATAACGCCGACGGTCATTCGCACGGGGCAGATTCGAAAGAATCGAACAAACCGAGTGCTTACGAAGTTTCGGCACACACGGCTTTTCCACGGGCTGGGCTTTACAAGCTTTGGGCACAGTTTCAACGCGGCGGGAAGGTCATCAGCGTTCCGTTTGTCGTAAATGTTCCGGCAGGTTCGGCTAAACAGGTGAAGGCGGCGAATGTGCCCGCAGGTGCGACAAAAATTACCGTTTCATCGAACGGTTACGAGCCGTCATCGATTCCGGTTGTTAAAGGCCAGCCGGTCAAATTGGCGTTCTATCGAGCCGACTCGGAAAACTGCGGCGGCGAAGTCGTCTTTGCCAAGCAAAAAATCCGCAAGAAACTGGCAGTCGGCGAGACCGTCCTGGTCGAATTCACTCCAACCGACGCCGGCGAGATCGCGTTTGCATGCGGAATGGACATGCTCAGCGGCAAAGTCATCGTGACCGAAAACTAAAATTTTGAGAAGTAACTTAAAGGGAGAACGAGAAATGACCAAATTCAAAATATTTCTGACATTAACAGCAGTGATAGTTATAGCTGGAGGAGCCTTCGGCGTAATGACCGCCGTAGTTGAGGCCCACACGCGGACCGTGAAGGTAAAGGTGGATAAGAACGGCTTTTCGCCTTCGTCGATCGATATAGAAGCCGGTCATAAGCTAAATCTTGTGTTTAACCGAGCGAACGACAAGAACTGCGGCAGCAAAGTCGTATTTGCAAAGCTAGGGATCAGCAAAGCTCTGCCTGTGGGTAAGGACGTCGTTGTCAGCATCACGCCGAAGGAGTCGGGACAAATATCATTTGCCTGCGGAATGGGCATGTATAAGGGAAGCATTGTCGTTAGCGAAGGTTGATAGAGCTTCAGTCAAAAGGGGGACGAAAATGAAAACACTATTATTGACGGCCACGTTTGGGCTGGCTGCCGTAGGCTTGGCCGCGTGCGGTCAGGCGGGCAGTAACTCTGGTTCCATGAATCACAATTCGATGATGAAGAATTCGAATTCGGCAATGAATATGAACGGCATGGATCACAATTCGATGCCGATGAACTCGAACATGACCATGGATCATTCGGCAATGAAAAGTTCGCCGAATGCAGCGAGCCAGCCTTACGATCTGCAGTTTATCGACACGATGACCGCCCATCATAAGGGAGCCGTGGACATGGCGAAGATGGTAGACGGCAAAACGCAGAATGCCGACATTAAGAAGTTCGCCGCTCAGATCATTGCCGATCAGGAAAAGGAGATCGGCCAGATGAAAAATTGGCGTGAGAAATGGTTTGCAGGCAAGCCGGCCGCCATGAACATGGAAATGCCGAGGATGATGGATTCCATGAAGATGGATATGGCAAAACTTACAAATTCCAAAGACAAGGAATTTGACCTAGCGTTTATCGACATGATGACTCCTCATCATGTTGGAGCCGTCACAATGGCGAAAGAAGCATTGCAGAAAAGTGAAAAGGATGAGATCAAAACGCTAGCCGGTCAGATTATCAAAGCTCAAGAAGCTGAGATAAAGATGATGAGCGAGTGGAAGGCGAAGTGGAGCAAATAGAAGTCCGCGCACCTGATTCAAAATGCTAAATGGTGTTATCAAATGGTCCCTTCAGAACCGGTTGATCGTCGTCGCGATCTCTGCACTTTTGCTTGTCTGGGGCAGTTACGTGGCGTTGAATTTGCCGGTTGATGTATTTCCGGATCTGAATAAACCGACGATCACGGTTCTAACCGAAGCCAACGGCTTGGCACCCGAAGAGGTCGAGACCCAGGTGTCTTTTCCGATCGAGACCGTGATGAATGGTGTCCCAGGCGTGTCCCGAGTTCGCTCCGTAAGCGGCGTCGGGTTGTCCATCGTTTACGTTGAGTTTGAATGGGGAACGGATATTTACCGAAACCGGCAGCTTGTTTCGGAAAAGATAACCGAAGCGCGCGAGCAATTACCGGAAGGAGTGTCACCATTTCTCGCTCCCATCTCGTCAATAATGGGCGAGATCATGCTGATCGCGGTGTCGAGCAAGGATGGAACGACTGACCCTTTGGAACTGCGAACCTTGGCAGACTGGACCATCCGTCCTCGGCTGTTGACTATCACTGGGGTTTCTCAGGTTATTCCCATCGGAGGAGGCGTAAAACAATATCAGGCTCTTGTTTCACCTGAAAAGCTAAGGCAGTTTGGCATCACCATTGAGGATGTTTCGGTTGCGCTGGAGAAATCGAATATCAACTCCACCGGTGGCTTTGTAGATGCCCAATCGCAGGAGTACCTTGTTCGGAACCTCGGCAGGTTTTATTCGATCGACGAACTGAAGCAAACCGTTGTCGCGTATCGTAACAACACGCCTATTCGTTTAGGTGATGTAGCCGAAGTACAGTTTGGCGCGAAGATAAAGCGGGGTGAGGCTGGAACGAACGGAAAGCCCGCCGTCATTGTTTCCGTCCAAAAGCAGCCTGGGGCAAGCACTCAAGATCTGACAGAACAGGTTGACGAAGCGGTAAAGGAACTGCAAAAAACGCTGCCCCCCGACGTTGAGATAAATCCGAATCTCTTCCGGCAAGCCAACTTTATCAACGCCTCCATCGGCAACGTTACCGAAGGATTGCGTGACGGTGCGATCCTTGTCGCGATTGTACTGTTTCTGTTTTTGCTCAATTTTCGCACCACCTTTATTACACTCACGGCGATTCCGCTTTCCTTCATCGTAACCTTTCTTATTCTCTACGCTTTCGGGATCAGTGTTAATACCATGACCCTCGGCGGCTTGGCGGTAGCGATCGGCGAATTGGTTGACGATGCGATCGTGGACATTGAGAATATCTTCCGTCGACTCGGCGAAAACCGGAACCTTGAAAATCCGCGTCCCTCCATTGAAGTGATTTATCACGCCTCGCTCGAGGTGCGCTCTTCCATCATTTATGCGACGGTGATCGTCGCCCTTGTGTTTATTCCGCTGTTCGCCTTATCAGGGGTCGAAGGAAGATTGCTCGCTCCCTTAGGCCTCGCGTACATTACGGCACTCGTGGCATCTCTGTTCGTAAGTTTGACCGTGACGCCCGTCTTAGCGTCATATCTGTTGCCGCAAACATTTAGGCGAAAGGAGAGAAAGCCGGTCAACGATCCGGTTGAGATCGATCACGAAGATGAGAATCGTACCTCTATTTTCGCGAGGATAGGGCGGTGGTTTCGGTCTTCGTCGGCTGAGGAACACCAGGACAGCTTCATAGTTCGCTGGTTAAAGAAATACGACACGCGGCTTCTACATTGGACGCTCCGTCATCCTTACAAAGTCGTCTCCGGGGTAGCGCTGGTGTTCATCTTGACGATGGCCACGCTCCCGTTTGTTGGTACATCATTCTTGCCGGAGTTCAACGAAGGAACGCTTACCGTCAATGTTCAGGCCCAGCCCGGTACTTCTCTGACTGAATCCAATCGCATCGGCCAAATTTCCGAGAAACTACTCTTAGAGGTGCCCGAAGTTATATCGACCGGACGTAGGACGGGAAGGGCCGAGCTCGACGAACATGCCGAAGGTGTTCACTACACCGAGATCGATGTTGATTTAAAGAAATCGGATCGTTCGCGTGAGGAGATCCTTTCGGCGATCCGAGACAAACTCGCGGTCGTTCCCGGAGTTACCACTAATGTAGGACAGCCGATCTCTCATCGGTTGGATCATTTGCAGTCCGGTGTTAGAGCCCAGATCGCGGTCAAGTTGTTCGGCGACGATCTGGCTACACTACGTTCAAAGGCTGAGGAAATTCGCAATACGATCCAAACTGTCGAAGGGGCAACGGACGTTTCAGTTGAGCGACAGGTGCTGA
>JADYZI010000378.1 GCA_020853255.1 Acidobacteriota bacterium | reverse complement strand
TCGGTGCGGCGCTGTCATACGGCGAACTCGCCGCGATGATGCCAAAGGCCGGCGGAATGTATGTTTACCTTAAAGAGGCTTATGCTCCGTTCTGGGGCTTTCTTTATGGGTGGACGCATTTTTTGGTCATTGGCACCGCGACGATCGCGGCTGTGGCGGTCGCGTTCGCCCGATTTTCGGGCATTCTCGTCCCGTCGATCTCGGAGACCAACTATCTGATCGAGCCCGTACGGATCGGGTCGTCCAATTACGCGTTGTCGCTTTCGACCGCTCAGCTTGTCGGCATCGTGATGATCGTGTTCCTGACGTGGCTTAACACACGCGGATTAAAGCTTGGAAAGATTGTCCAGAATACATTCACGTTCGCCAAGACCGGTTCGTTGATCGCATTGATCGTACTCGGCATCATTGTCGGCCTGATCTCGTACCCTGACATCGCCGCGACAAATTTCAGCGACCTTTGGACTATACGCGGCAGCATTCAGAATGTTGGCGACGGACTGACGGCGGCGACAACATTTGGGCTATTCGTCGCTCTTTGTGTTGCTCAGACCAACTCATTGTTTTCGGCCGATGCCTGGCACAACGTGACGTTTACCGCCGGCGAGGTCAAGAATCCGAAACGAAATCTGCCGCTGTCGCTTCTTCTCGGAACGGGCGGCGTCATTGCCTTATATTTGCTCGCGAACATCGCCTATCTGGTCACGCTGCGATTTGAAGATATACAAAAGGTAGCGAGCGACCGTGTCGGTTCGGCTACGGCTGATGTGATCTTTCCTGGTTTTGGGGCTGCGTTGATGGCCGTGGCGATCATGATCTCGACCTTTGGCTGCAACAACGGCCTGATACTCGCCGGCCCGCGAGCATATTACGCAATGGCAAAGGACGGCCTTTTCTTTCAGGCTGTCGGGCGGCTTAACAAGTTTCATGTGCCGGCGTGGGGAATTGTCGTTCAGGGCATTTGGTCGGCATTCTATGTACTGCCGCGAACGGTCAGCACGAAGGCCGATGGGTCAATCGCATACGGAAATCTTTACGGCGATCTGTTGACATACGTTATCTCGTCGGCGCTTATCTTTTACATTCTGGCGATCGCGGCGGTTTTCGTGCTTCGCGTGAAACAACCCGATGCCGAGCGTCCGTATAAAGCATTTGGATATCCGATAGTTCCGGGATTATATTGTGTCGGTGCGGCCGTTATCCTTGCTATATTGTTCATTTATCAAACAACAGCAACCTGGCCGGGCCTGGTCATTGTTCTGACCGGCGTTCCGGTTTATTTTATCTGGCGAAACATGTCCGGCAAACCCGTGTCCGACAAACTTTAGTTTGTCACTCCGCCGTCCGGCAAACTTCAGTTTGTCGATCAGGTTATTTTTCTTAAAACAGGCAACAAACTAAAGTTTGTTGGACTTTTGGAGGTTTTCATGTCACTTTTTGCGACCAAACCCATTTCGAGGATCATTGCTGAGGCTGAAGAGACCGGCGAGCATGCGCTTAAGAAAGCGCTGAGCGCGCTTGATCTTACAATGCTCGGCATCGGTGCGATCATCGGAACGGGTATTTTCGTTCTTACGGGCCAGGCTGCCGGCAAACACGCGGGCCCGGCCGTGGTGCTTTCGATGATCCTGGCGGGTATCGTCAGCGCTTTTGCGGCCCTATGCTATTCAGAGTTTGCCGCCAGCGTCCCTATCTCTGGTTCGGCATACGCATACGGCTACGGCACGTTAGGCGAATTTGTCGCCTGGATAATTGG
This sequence comes from Acidobacteriota bacterium, assembly GCA_020853255.1. The sequence goes on along the minus strand of JADYZI010000378.1, from coordinate 2,583 downwards.
CTGGGACCTCATTCTCGAGTACGCATTCGGCGCCGCAACAGTCGCAGTTGGCTGGTCGGGTTATACGGTAAGCCTTATGCGGGAAAACCTCGGTATAAATTTCCCGCTTTCTTTGAGCGCTCCGCCCGGAGCGATCAAAGATACGGCCGGCAATGTGATCGGGCAGGGCATTTTCAACCTGCCCGCCGCCTTGATCGCGGTCGCGGTAACGCTTTTGCTCATACGCGGGATCAAGGAATCGGCGAGCTTTAACTCGATCATCGTGATCATCAAGGTGATCGTCGTCGTGCTATTTATCGTGGCAGGTATCGGGTTCGTTAATACTGACAATATCGGTATCGGATGCACGGTTGGTGCTCCCGGTTGTGCCGAGTTCATGCCATACGGCTTTAGCGGCATCATAACCGGTGCCGCCGTTATCTTTTTTGCCTACATCGGTTTTGACGCCGTATCGACCGCCGCACAAGAGGCAAGAAATCCGCAGCGAGATATGCCGCGAGGAATTCTCGGTTCGCTTGCTATCTGTACGGTGCTTTATATCCTTGTTTCGGGTGTGATGGTCGGACTAGTCGATTACAAAGCTCTTAAGGAAGCCGCCGCACCGCTTGCTACGGCGATCGACGAAGCCCTCAAAGCAAACCAGGGCGCCACGGCCGGCGTGATGGGAACGATCCTCGCTGTCTTTTCGTCATGGATCATCAAGATCGGTGCCGTGCTTGGCCTTAGCTCGACAATGGTCGTTATGACGATGGGCCAGCCGCGTGTCTTTTACTCGATGTCAAAGGACGGTCTCTTGCCAAGCTGGGCGGCCAAGATCCATCCGAAGTATCAGACGCCACATATCACTACGGCGATCACGGGTGCTGTTGTTGCGATCCTCGCCGGTTTTGTGCCGATCAGCCTGCTAGGTGAACTCGTGTCGATCGGAACGCTATTTGCTTTCGTCATCGTCGGTACGGGCATCATAATTCTGCGTTCGTCGAATCCGGCGTTGAACCGTCCGTTCAAGGTGCCGCTCGTGCCGTTCATTCCGCTCGGAGCGGTCATTTCGGCAGCATTCCTGATGAACAGCCTTCCGCTCGACACATGGATCCGCCTGATCGACTGGATGGCAATCGGACTTTTGATCTATTTCGGCTACAGCTATTCACACAGCAAGCTTGCAACCGAACAGATCGCGGCCGATGATCTGCCGGCAAACTATAAGCCGCCTATTGCTGCCATGCTCGGCATCGTGCTGGTCGTTCTTCTGACCATTTACCAAGTGACAGCACCTTCCAGTGGGCTTGGCTTGGGGCTGGAACCGGATGTAAAGGTTGCCGATAACATCGCCTTAAATCTGGCGATCCGATTGTTTGCGTGGGTTCTGACCGGTGCCCTTGTTTATATGATCATGTATGGACGCAAGGCCACATCAGGAGCACGAAGCAGTTCGATCAAGTTTATCGGACTTATGCTTTCTCTGGCGAATTGGGTTCTATGGGTAATCGTAACTTACTGGTACTTTTTGCATATCCACGATAAGGTGCATCCGTAACGGTTAGATCACAATTTGCACGAACCAAAAGAGGCCGTCCGGAAAGACAGCCTCTTTTTGCTTTTCTGTTGGGGCCGATAGGGACAGCAGAGTTAGCCTATGCGAGGCCGCTTCCATCCACGGGCGGGTTTACTTGCGAACAAGCACAACCGGCGACTGTTCTGCATCGAGCATCTTTGCAAAAAAATCCTTGACCCCAGCATATTTGTCCGCGCCGACTGTGCCACGGTTCATTGTTACTGAGCGGGTAAAGACGAGCTTGCCGTCCTTTGCGTCATATTTGGTCGTGTATTTTCCAAACGGGGTTTCTAGGTTCACCGGGTCTGGAACCTCATCGACCACAAAACCGGCGGGCAGTTGAAACGTGACGGTCTCACGCATTGCGGCCGAGTCCATTTCGATCGGATTTGTGCGCTTCGGTTCAGTAAGAAAAACGGCGTTGCGGCGGCCGACAATAACTGGTTTGAAGACGAGAAGGCGATTCTGCATCACCTGGCCGTATTTTGGGGCCGCAAACTCTACATCGAGATCAAAACCCGCTTGGGCCTGTTTATCATTCGCCGAAAGGCCAACCAGTTGTGCTCCGGCCGAACCGCTTGTCAGCCAACCTTCGATCACCTTGCGAAAATCGCTTGCGGACAGCGACCTGTGCTCCCTGCGAAAATATGCGGATGTCTGCCCGATGGCCTTTTCGCTGATCTTGCCCGTGACGGCACCCGAATCGGTCAGAGTGACGCTAATATTTCTTTCGAGTAGATCTGACTCAGGCGGCGTTACAGGCATCAATGCCAGGCCGCCGTTATCACCGGCTATCACCAAACCGAGGCTGCCCTGCAGGTAATCAGGTAGGTCGCCGACGGGCGTGTATGGGTCGGTCGCGTCAAAGATGAGCAGGCGGCCGAGTTTCGCATGCGTCATGACGGTGGGCGCGGATGTTGAATCAGAGACCTTTACGGCGATTATGCAATGATTGAACTGCCGCGGCGACGCCCACTCTTTTCGCACAAAGTTCGGGTCGCCCGAATAGATCGCGACCGGATAAGCGT
>JADYZI010000377.1 GCA_020853255.1 Acidobacteriota bacterium | reverse complement strand
ACATATCCAACGCGGTCGAAGCTCGGACGGGCCATCGCCACCAGTCGCCTCAGGCGTTCGTTATCCGAGACGGAAAGGCCGTCTATCACGCCTCACATTACGGCATCGATCCGGAGATGATCAACCAACATCTATTGAATGAATTATGATCGAACCTATCCGAATTATTGAAGAAAGCGAAAGCGACATCACGATCGAATGGTCGGACGAAACTAAAACGCATTACAACGCCGTTCAGCTAAGGCGTGCTTGCCCGTGCGCCGGATGCATTGATGAGTGGACGGGAAAAAAGACTTTGGATGACCAGGCAGTAGCGGAGGACCTGGCGTTCAAACATACGTCGATCGTGGGCCGCTATGCACTCAACTTTCATTTTACCGACGGACACGATACCGGTATTTTTAGCTTTGCGTACTTGAGAGAGCTTCCCTAGCCCTTGAGCCAAATGCGTACTTCACCACAAAGGTCCCAGAGTTGAAGACACAAAGGGCACAAAGGACTGCAAATTACCTCTTGATTCTTTTCGTGAATTTCGTATCTTGGTTTCGTGCCTTTCGTGGCCCAGCCCCGGCTCGCCACCAGGAACAACACGAACCCTAACGAAAATACACGAAATATAGATCTTCGATCAGACTCGAACCTACTTTAGGTTAACCGCTTCTCAGGCAGGCTTAACTGACATCATCAGGCCAAAACGGTACAATAATATTCTATGCATGAACGCGATATCTTCGACGAACGACAGGAAATAAAAAAGGCCTCATTCTCCTGCCCGTTCTGTCGGGAACGGAATGATTACGATGTCCGCTGGATGACCCGCCGCAAGAAAAAACAGACGCCGCGAAACCTAAACGAACATGACCGCGCACGCTTTGCCAATTCGAAGGACTATATGGTTCGCATCGATGACCAGCTAATGTGCAAAAATATGCGCTGCCGCAAACGGTTCGAGATACCGACCTCGCAATCAGTGGTATTTATTTAGCTCCTATCCGATGAAGAAGCCCGCACGCAGTAAGGGCGTCTAGCGCCTTGCAGACGCCCGCACGTAGTATGGGCCTAAAACCCAACACCGCGTACCGACTCGGCTGTGCTATTCTAACTGTACACAGCATTTCAAGGAGGTCGATCATGCAGGGTAAACAATTAGAATTTTCTGACCGTGCGATTCCCACCGATAAAGAGATAAAAGAAGTAATGGACGAAGAGATCGCCGATGCTCCGATGGCCCCGGGCGAGCTTGCGGAGCGACTGCGTGAGAACCGCGGCACATCGCCGGCGGATTCGGGCGGCGACATTGATGCGACTTGGGAGGACGCCGATTCGACCGGCGAGGAAGCGGTCTTCGGCCACAACCCGACGCCCGGCCAATCGGACGCCGAGGCAAATGCGAATGCCATGGGCATCAATTTCCAGGACAACCAACCTCTGGACGTGATAGAAAAACTCGAACATCGCGACCGCGAAAGATTCGAACTCGACGAAGCCTCAAAGGCTTCGGATGATTCGATCTAGATCTGGAGATACGGAGGCCGCAAGAGCCAATGTCGAATCTCGCGCCGATTTGTTCGACATGTCAATATGCACTGATGAAGGCCTATGAGAATTGGCGGATGGCACGTATTTTACTATTGTGCGCAGCGAACGTCTAACTAGGAACGGATCTTCGTTCTTTGCCCTTTACTTAGATGGACGTGCTAACATGCAGACTTCCGCAATGCGAAGAAGCCCGCACGATAGTAAGGGCTTAACATCCAACCTGGGCATTACGCGCTTGCTAACGTGCGGGCTTCTGCGATCCGGCTTTCTTGTTATGCCCTTACTACGTGCGGGCTTCTGGAAGTCTTTGTTATGCCCTTACTAACGTGCGGGCCTCTGCAAGTCTTAGTAGATACTAAACGTATATTCGAACGTCTGAGTCACCGAAACCGGCACGCCGTTGATCTTTTTCGGTTCGAACCTGATCTGCTTCGCGGCCGCTATGGCCCGTTCCGACAGACCATTCGGGAGCCCGCGAACAACAGTTACGTTCCCGACCTGGCCGGATGCAAGCAAAGTTACCTTGACCAAAACGCTGCCCTGCACGTTATTCGTCCGGGCCTCGTCCGTATAAGTCGCTCTCGGCTTTGCAAGTATCTTGAATGCTGATGTAACACCAACCGGTGGTCCCGGCGGAGGTGCACCGGCCCTTCCCGTTCCGGTCCCGTCACCGTATCCGTCACCATTGCCGCCGCCCGCACCAGATCCCGATCCGCTGCCCATACCAGTTCCGCGGCCGCTGCCGGCGCCGGTCCCGATACCCGTTCCCATTCCGCCGCCCGAACCCGGGCCGCTTGACAGGTGGTCGCTGAATCTGGAATTCGGATCACCCCACTGGCCGTATTTCTTCTCGGTCTTCAAATTGCCTTCGGTCGAAGGCGGCGGAAGGACCAACGCGGGATTATCAAGCCGCGGCACTTTTGGGTCCGGCGGGCGAATAGGATTCGGCGTTTGATCAGGCAGGTCGCCTTGATTCACCGGTTTCGGATCATTCTTACCGCCGCCGCCGCCGCCGCCCGCATCTTCCTTGTCCGGTTTCTTTTCGTCCTCAACCGGCATCGGAACGTCTTCCAGCAGGTACGCAAGCGATCGGTCGTCGCCGATAGCACCGACAAAAATATCCTTCTGGAACAATGAGACCATATACGAACCCAGGGCCAGCGTAAGCATCAACGCGGTTGCCCCAAGAAGCAGTAAATTCCTCTGCTGTCCGTTGCTTTCCTGAATGACGGTAACGTAGTAGCCGCCATCGTCATCCTTGGTTATGTTCCGCGCGTAAGCAGGTGTTCCCTCGATCGACGGTACGGTTGCCGGTGCCGCCCAAACGGGTTCGGTTTCCGGTTCGTCCGCATCGTCATCGGCCATGTCGGCATTCGCCACTTCGATAGGTTCGTCCTCCACCGCGAACGACGGCAATGTTGCCTCCGGCACGGTAATGTACGGATCCGCCGGTTCAGGAATATCCAGGACCGTATCGGCGGCGTTCAACGAAACTGTATCCGCTGGCTCCGACCCGGCCGCGGGCGGAATAACGATCGGCCCGTCCGCCGGCGTGTTCTGACCGACCGGATTCATCTCGAATGCCTGAAGCGGAGCTGCACAATTGGGGCAAAATCCGAACTTCTCTGAAAAACCCTCGTCACACGAGTTGCAATACTTGACTACTTTTCCCATGGTATCGGCCTCGCTAATCTCTTGCCTGTATGATCTGGCAAGCCAGGTAATCCTATAATTATAACGCTTTTTTCGTGGATTTTGACAATTTCCAGAAAAATT
>JADYZI010000376.1 GCA_020853255.1 Acidobacteriota bacterium | reverse complement strand
CCGAGAATGTCTCAAGCAGGTCCTGTTTTTCCTCGACGCTTATACGCAGATGCGAGCTCATCGCGTCCGAGATCTGCCCAGCCGAGATACCGCGAAGGCTTGCGTGAAGAGCATCAGTATAAGCATCAGGCGAAACCCGCAAAAATTGTTCGACCAGCGTGTGGATCTTCTGCAGCAGCCCGTCCGTGCGAAAACCCGACTCATCTACCGATTGGATCTTGCGGACATGCGCATAGAACATTCCGTCCTCATCCTGTTCGATCCTGACCGACTCACCGCGGTCGCGTCCCTCGACCACTACCTTTATCTGTCCGTTCTCCTGCCGCTGGGCCTGCAGGATACGGCCAAGCGTGCCCGTTTTATATATTTGTTCAGCCGTCGGTTCATCGACCGTTGCGTCGTGCTGTGTCGCAAGGAATATATCGCGTTCGCCGGACATTGCCTCTTCCAAAGCCCGCACTGAGCTCGGCCGTCCGATCTTGAACGCAACCTTTGTGTAGGGAAATATCACGACATCCCGGATCGGGACCATTGGGTAACGCTTAATGTCCGAAGGCATCTGGTCTGAAAATTCTTGCATACTGATGGGGGAACGGGACGGTCCGCAGTGTGTTGTAACAATACTGCGCGTTATTTACTATTTACGCAAAATCGCTTCCGAAAAGCAATATTAAAGAAGCCCAACCTATATGACACTCGTTTGAACACAAACGCACAATCCGCCGCAAATTCAGAAAATCCTATTTCTTGTTCAAGCCGTTCACTGCGTCATTCCATCCTTGTTTGAGGTCAAATCGAGGCCGGAAGCCTAATTCATGCTGGATCTTTGACCCATCGACCGCAATATCCTCCAAAAATTTGTCGAGAAGGCCGCGGCTGACAGGCGGCCGAATGCCAAGGTTCCGGGCAAGTGTTTCAACAGCGGTTATTCCAACCCTGACCGGCTCTATCGGCAGGTGAATGCGAGATACCTTTTTGCCGAGAGCATCGCCGACGGCATCCGCGATCTCACGCAAGGTATATACCGACCCGTCTGTGACGTTATATACCGAGCCGCCCTTGGCGCATTCCGCGGCAAGAACGGCCGCCGCCGCCGCATCCGATTGATGCACCAGCGTTCGGCGATTCAACCCTTTTCCAACGAAAACGAACCTCCCTTTTGACATCGCTTGTGCAAGGCGAAGATAATTCCCTTTCATCCGCGAACCGTAAACGGCTGCCAAACGCAGGACAATACCTATATCTTGCTGTGCGATGTTTTTAGCGGCAAGCACAAGCCTTTCGCCTGAAACCTTTGTCTCGGCATAGATCCCTGCCGGGCCCAAACTGCTTGCTTCCGTCAGATACTCGTTTGTCGCAGCGGGGCGATAGACGTTGATCGTACTGAAAAAGACAAACTTTCGCACCGGCCGTGCGGCGGCCGCGGCGAGCAAATTCCGCGTTCCCTCGACATTGACCGAAATGTATTCTCCACGAGCTTCTTCGCCCGGATCGTTGATGTGCAGTTTCGCCGCAAGGTGAAAGATCCAATCGACGCCCGCGACCGCACGTTCAACCGCTTCAGAGTCGCACAGATCGCCCTGAACTACCTCGACAGGCCCGCCGAACTGATCACCGGAAATGGGCCGCCGCGCCAGGGCCCGGACCATATGCCCGCGATCAAGCAGCAACTGAACAAGCGGTAGCCCGAGAACACCCGTGGCGCCAGTAACCAGACATTTTCGCTTGGTTATTTCTTCCATTCCTCGGCTACCGTGCGAAGCAGATCAATGTACTTTTGCATCACCTCGTCCTTGCTCAGGTTCTCAAGCAGAAATCGCCTCCCATTGTCGCCTAGCTTGCTCAATTCATCGGCCGGAATTCGCTGCAACCGCTCGATCGCCTCGGCGAGCTCCTCCGCGTTCTCAGGTTCGACAACGATGCCGGCCTTTGCTTCGCGTATCAGATCTTCCGAGGCACCGCCCGCAGCCATCAGGATCGGCTTGCCGCTGGCAAGATACGCGACCGTTTTTGACGGGACAACAAACTTTGCCAACTCGGATCGCTTAAGGCTGACCAGCAGGACGTCAGCGGCAGCCATCATTGCGGGCATTCGCTCCAGCGGCTGGCGGTCGATGAATTCGATCCGATCACCGATCTTTGAAGATGCCGCTAACGCCTCCAAACGCGGCCTGTCCGTGCCGTCGCCCATCAAAACGATCTTCGCTTTATCATTCGGCAAAAGCCGTGCGGCTTCAAGGACTGATTCCAGCCCCTGGACTATTCCAATGTTACCTGCAAAAAGAATGATAAATCGGCCGTCCCAGCCGAACTTGGCCCTAACTGACTGTCGATCATCATCCTTCGGCCTGCCGAAAACTGTTTCGTCTATCCAATGCGGCAGGATCGATATCTTGTCGGCGGGAACACCGCGTTCGATAAAATACTCGCGTCCAGCGGCGGTTTGAACGATCGTGTGCGAAGCTCGCTTTGCGACAAATTTTTCAAGCCGGCGGATCAGCTTGATCGCCGCCCCGCCCTCTCTGACCATGCCCGAGAGGACAGTAAAGCTTCCCCAGATATCCTGCACGTCATACACGAACGGCACACGCTTTGTCTTGCTGATCAGCCACGCGGCAACCCCTATCGTGAGCGGCGGATGCCAAACATAGATAACGTCAGCTTTTGCCGAAAACAGTGCACCGATCGGCGCGCTAAGCATGAATGAAATGTAATTTGCTATTCGAAGTATCGGACGGGTGCTGTGATACGGAAGCTCAAAGACACGAAGGACGGGAATATTTCGGACTGTCTCTTTCTTAAAGATGCCTAACCGGTAGCCGTCTGCCAGAACTCCGCCGGGGTAATGCGGATATCCGGTCAGCACAGAAACTTCATGGCCGGCCGCGGTCAACCCTTCGGCCAACTCGTGAGGTTTCGGAACTGCCTCGGGAAAATAATACTGTGAAAGGATAAGCACCCGCATTGCTCAGATGGAATGTAGGGAACGGGTACACATTGATCAAGCAGTTTACACAATGCTTAGGCAGCCTCTTCCATTCGCGGCCCGATCACATCAAAGACCGGGGCTTTACGTTCGACCATGTCGCGGGTGATAACCAATTCCTTGACCTTGTTTTCAGACGGCAGAACGTACATGGATTCGAGCAATATCTCCTCCATGATCATCATCAGGCCCCGGGCCCCGACCCTTCTCTTATGGGCCTGCTGCGCAATGGCCAGGAGTGCCTCTTCAGTGAACTTCAAACCGATGTTATCGAACTCGAATTTTCGCTGGTACTGCCGAACAAGAGCGTTCTTGGGCTCTGTCAATATCTTGATCAAGGCCGCTTCATCCAGTTCGGTAAGTGTCCCAATGACCGGCATCCGGCCTACAAATTCCGGGATAAGGCCGTAATGGATAAGATCTTCCGGCCCTAGCTTGGCCAACGCTTCATGCTGGCGTTCCCGGCTGGATTTGACCTCGGCCTGAAATCCAAGCGATTTGTTGCGGAAACGTTTTTCGACTACCTTTTCGAGCCCAATGAATGCGCCGCCGCATACGAATAGGATATTTGTTGTGTCTAGCTGGATAAAGTCCTGCTGCGGATGTTTGCGTCCGCCGCCGGTCGGGATGTTCGCGACAGTTCCCTCAAGGATCTTCAATAACGCCTGCTGAACGCCCTCGCCCGAAACGTCACGCGTGATCGAAGGGTTATCATCCTTGCGGCAGATCTTGTCTATTTCGTCAATGTAGATGATTCCCTGCTGCGCTTTCTCCACATCATTTCCGGCCGACTGGAGGAGCCGCAGAAGGATATTTTCAACATCCTCGCCGACATATCCGGCTTCGGTAAGACTGGTCGCGTCAACGATGCAGAACGGGACGCTCAAGATGCGGGCAAGTGTTTGCGCCAGCAGCGTCTTGCCTGTGCCCGTCGGCCCGATAAGAAGAATATTTGATTTTTGAAGCTCAACGTCAGAACGACGCTTTGCCATTTCAAGGCGTTTGTAATGCTGGTAAACCGCTACCGAAAGACGCTTTTTCGATTCATCCTGCCCTATGACATATTCGTCGAGAAAGTTCTTTATCTCGGCCGGTTTTGGGATGACCGCACGAGCCGATGTTGCCTCGGTCTGCTCATCATCGTTAATGATCTCATTGCAAATGTCGATGCATT
>JADYZI010000375.1 GCA_020853255.1 Acidobacteriota bacterium | reverse complement strand
ATGGATTGATGCCGCCGCCGCCGTATGAGTTGGTCGATAATGATCAGACTTGGCTTACCGAAACGGACCTCGTCTTTATCGATCCTGTCGGCACCGGCTATTCACGTGCAACGAAAGCCGAATTTGCAAGCAAATTCTTTGGTGTGAATGGCGATATTCAATCTGTCGGCGAGTTCATCCGGATGTACCTGAGCCGAAACGAACGCTGGTTGTCGCCGCTTTATCTGGTGGGCGAAAGTTACGGCACCACGCGTGCCTCGGGCCTTTCGAACTTTTTGTTCGAACACGGAGTTGGGCTGAACGGGATCCTGCTGATCTCAACGGTGATGAATTTCCAGACCATCAGATTCGCCGATAATAACGATCTGCCGCTGGTGCTGATCTTGCCGTCATACGCAACAACCGCGTGGTACCACAAACGCCTCTCGCCGCAGATGCAGGCCAAATCGGTCGCTCAGGTCGCTGAGGAAGCCAGAAAATTTGCGGGAACAGAATATATGCCCGCAATGCTGCGGATAGACTCGCTTTCAGCATCGGAACGATCCGCTCTTGCCTCAAAATTCAGTTCTCTGACCGGTTTGAGCACGGATTTTATTGAACGCAACAATTTCCGTGTTGAATTGGACGAATTCAATAAGGAACTTCTTCGCTCTGAACGGCGTTCGACCGGCCGCCTCGACAGCCGCTTTAAGGGCATCGACCGCGACGCCGCCGGCGAAGGCCCGGACACCGACCCGAGCATGTCCGCCATACGACCGCCGTATACTTCGGCGTTCAACAGCTATATTCGCGAAGAACTTGGTTATAAATCGGATCTCGAATACTACATCCTCGGCGGCGGTGTTACCTCTCCATGGAACTGGAACACCACGACCGGCTATGCTGACACCAGCATTCCGCTGAAGAACGCCATGGCCAAGAATCCGTATATGAAGGTCTTTATGGCCCAGGGATATTACGATATGGCAACGCCGTTCTACGCGGCCGAATACACGATCTCGGCAATGAACCTTGACCCGCAGCTTCGCAAGAATGTCTCGGTCGAGTACTACGAGTCAGGGCATATGATGTATATCGAGAAAAATTCGCTCAAGAAACTGAAAGACGACGCGGCGGCATTTATCCAGATGTCGCTACGCCGCTAGAGATATGTCCAACAAACTTTAGTTTGATGTTCTTGCTGCTCGCGTTCGGGACGTGAAGATAAGAGCAACAAACTAAAGTTTGTTGGACCGCATCAGTGTCAGAAGAAAACTGTGACACGCTTGGGCATATCGACGCGAAGAACAGACTCCTGATCGAACTTTTTTATATACGCCGCACGGACCTCTTCGAGTTTCGCGCGGCTTTTCTTTTTTGATTTTGATGAATAGAGTACGATCAAAACCTCGCTTGGCTCTGAAATGATCCGCCCGCCGGCCTCTCGGTATTGCCCAAACCCGCAGAGAACCGTAAATCCTTCAGGAAAACGAGGCGTAACAATATCGGCAAGAAAGGCTCTCCATTCTTCCTCAGACACGATAGTTCCGTCTGCCTTTGACCGGCCAAAGTACAACTCCGTTCGATAATATCTCTCGGCCCTCGGCGCGGTTGGTGACGGCGTGCGAACACCCGTCTGCGCCGGAAAGTTCCCGGAAATCAGGAAGCTCAGGAACAGCAGCGGCAGGACCTTATTTCTTATCGCTGGCATCACATTGGTCTCAACTGTGTTTCCCGCGCCCGGCCAGCAGGTCAACCGCATGGCCAAGAACTGGCTTAACCACCTCAAAGCATTCGGAAACTGCTTTTGGCGAGCCGGGCATATTAATTATCAAAACGTGGCCGCGGCTTCCGCAAACGGCACGCGACAGCATTGCCATCGGAGCTTTTGCCGCCGTCTCCCGCCGCATCGCTTCGGCAAGGCCGGGCGCTTCTCGGTCTATCACGGCAAGAGTAGCTTCGGGTGTGTTGTCGCGGGGCGAGAAACCTGTTCCGCCCGTCGTGACTATCAGGTTCACATCGTCGCGATCTGAGTTTCTGATCAACGCCTCCGTTATGTCATTTAGGTCGTCGGAAACGATCAGTTTCTCGTGAACCTCAGCCTTTATTCCAAGAAGCAGGCCGATCAGCGTCACACCGGACACATCATCATCCTTGTCACGGGTGTCGCTTATGCTTATGACAAGTGCCTTTATCGGTGTTTGGGCCATCGGTGGAGTCAGTTTACTGTCGATTCGATCTTTTCGAGGTTTCTCATCCGCTTACTATAGATCACACTGAGCAGAACGCCGAACACGACCAGCAGCATTCCCGCGAATGAGCCTGGAGTTTGCGTTTCGCCAAACCAAAATGAACCAACGAACAGCGCATAGATCAGGCCGGTATAATTGACGATAGCAACGCCCGCGACCGGTTCCTTTTGCAATGCGCTCGTCAAAAATATCTGTCCGAGCTGCGAGAATACGGCGATCAGGAACAGGTACATCCAATCCCACCCATCGGGAGTGCGCCAGGTAAAGAACAGCCCGATCAGACCCGCGACCGCACCCGTCAACTGAAAATGCAGAACGACCGTCAGCGGGTGCTCCTTTCCGCGAAGGCTGCGGACAAGATTATAAGCCATACCCGAGCAGAACGCAGAAATAACACCCAACGTTAAGAAGAGCAGCGACGTCTGAGGGTCGAATTCTTCGATCAGAAGAACACCTGAAAACGCGATCGCGTAAAATAGCCACTGCCGGTTTCTTACCTTCTCACCGAGCAGAAAGATGGCGATCACGCTAGTAAAGATCGGCGAAAGATATTGGATCGTCATCGCCGACGCAAGCGGAATGTTCTGCAGTGTGGTAAAGAACAGGAACAAGGCCGTAGTGCCGAAAAATCCCCGCAGAAAAAGCATCTTTCGGTTTGATCCCTTCCAGTCCGCTCCAGCGCGGTGGAGGCCAACAAAGCAGAACACTGAGGCTATGGAGCAGCGGAAGAAAACGACCTCCATCGCCGGTATGTGCGAAACCTGCTTTACGAGAATATTAGCCAGCGAGAACGCAAGCGTCGAAAGGAACATCGCCCGCACGCCTGCGGTCAGGAATGAATTGTCGCTATTCAACGGAGGATGTTTTTGATGAATCGGAACAGCCGCAGTCGTTCGAGCACCGAGACTTTGTAGAGAAAGCTCGCGACTTGCGGTAAAAGGCCATTCCGGCGTAGCCGATCGCCCCTAAAACAACCAAAAAAGCGATGAACTCCTGCCAACCAAACATTTGTACTCCAATCGATTCAAGCCGCAATTACGCACTTTTCTCTGCTCCCTTCGTGTCTTCCCTTTGCGGCCTTTGTGTTAAGACGCTCGCAGGAACATTCACCTAAACCCAAGAAGCAAACCGCACTGATACGTCACCAATGCTCCAATATATGCCAAAGCGGTCATATAACCTATCATGAACAGCGGCCACCGCCACGAATTTGTTTCGCGGCGAACGATGGCGATCGTTGACATGCACTGCATCGCCAGCACAAAGAACACCATTAGGCTGAGCGCCGTAAGCGGCGTCCAAACTATATTTCCGTTTTGGTCTTTTGCACTTCTGACCGCGTCGATCAACGTTTGCGATTTTTCATCTTCGTCCTT
>JADYZI010000374.1 GCA_020853255.1 Acidobacteriota bacterium | reverse complement strand
CCTATCGCCACCGCAAGGGCATCGACACCCGTTTCCCCGACAAACACGCGCGCATCTTCGGGCCTTGTGAAAAAGTCCGAAATGTTTGCATTGTCATCATTCTGTGTAACGTGGCCCAGCTCGCCCTCGACCGACACTCCGGCTTTTTGAGCGATCTCAACTACGCTCCGCGTCACCCTGATATTTTCCTCAAACGGTAATTTCGAACCGTCGATCATCACGGATGAATAGCCCGCATCAATACACCGTTCGGCAAGCTCGAAACTGCCGCCGTGGTCGAGATGCAGTGCAACGGGCCGCGACATTTCGCGTGCGGCCGCCGCAGCCATCGAAACGATAAGATCGATGCCAAGATAATTGATCGTTGATTCCGTCGTTTGCAAAATGATCGAGGCATCGAGTTCATTTGCCGCATTTATATGCGCCCGCAGTGTCTCGGCATTGTAAAAATTTAGTGCCGCAACAGCCGTTCCTGCAGAGCGCGCGGCATCAAGCAATTCGCGGCTCAGGACAGGTTGCTTTTCGTACAAAGTTGTTGGGTTCATTTTGCCGCCGCGGCCTTTGCCAAAAACTGATCCAGTTCAGCCGGGCCGGGTTGCCCATCAGTCCCGCCAGGCTTTGATGTCGAGAGTGCACCGCATGCATTTCCAATTGTCAGGCACTCTTTCAATTCCCGTCCATCAAGAAATGCGTGAACAAAGCCCGCCGCGAACGAATCGCCGGCGCCCGTTGTATCGATCGCTTCAACACGAAATCCATCTGCCGAAACGATCTTCCCGTTCTCAAATCCGACCGAACCTTTCGCCCCAAGCTTTATCACCACCGTTCGGGCGCGTCGATTCAGTTCTCGTCCGGCATCAAGGACATCATCTGTCCCGGCCAGGAGTTTAGCTTCGGGCTCATTTAAAAAAAGAATATCGGTCTGTCCGGCAACTTCGAGAACATTCTCATTTCGTTTCTGATCGGGATCAGAGTTCGGATCGAAGGACGTGGTCAACCCCTTCTCCCGGGCCGCCCTCATCAATCTTGAAAAATCAGGCTGCAATGCGGCCTGCAAATAGTATGAGGTCAAATGCAGGTGTCGGTGGCCGCCCATGATCTCAAACGGTACGTCATCAAACGAAAGCTCTCCGATCGCGCCGAGATAGGTCACAAGCGCACGGTCCTCTGACGTGCTAAGTACCATCGTCACGCCAGTCTTCGACCGACGATCTATTTTGACATGCTCGGCAGAAATATTTTTCGCCGCTAAGGTGTCGACGCAGAAACGTCCAAATTCATCATCACCAACGCGGCTTACAAATGTTACGCCGCGGCCGAGACGGGCGGCACCGCTCGCAAATATTGCTGACGCACTCCCCAGGGTTGTCGTGAAATCGGCAGCCAGTATCTCGCGGCCGAGCGCCGGCTTTTCAAGCAAGCCAGATGCGATCAGATCGACGTTCAGTTCGCCGATTACCACGATCTCATGGGTTTTCGAGATTTCCGCCACAGCAATGTTTCGTTTTCTTGCGTTTCCTTTCTTTTATGCGTGGATTGTAATATAATCCAAATTCCCGAAAAGCTCAAGCAACCCTTTCGGTTTTGGCAAACTAGAGCGATGTTGTCGTAAGGAGAAGAATTGGACACCTTGATCAAGAGCCCGCGGCCGTTGTCACTTGAACAAATATTGCAGCTTTCTGACCAAGAGAAAGCCGCTCTAGGCTTGGCGCACACTCCCTCGGAGATAGTGCAGCAACCGGCGACGTGGCCGGAAACTTTCGACAGGATGGAGCATCTTCGGCCAAGCATCGTGCAATTCCTTGCCCAAGGCGCCGATGAACAGGCCGCGAAACATCTCTCGGTTTCTCTTGTCGGGGCCGGCACCTCCGATTATATCGGCCGAGCCGCGGCGGCGGCGATCCGGCGTAATTGGAAATGCCATGTCCAGGTTATCCCCAGCACCGATATGCTGACCGAGATGGACGAGATCTTTACGAGTGCTCCGCGCGATACACGTCATTTGTGGATCTCATTCTCCCGTTCGGGCGACAGTTTTGAGGGCGTCAAGGTTATCGAATCGGCGTTCGAAAAATACCCGGAAGTTGATCATTTGATCATCACGTGCAACAAGGCCAGCCGGATGGCAAACGATCTTTCCGCGGGCCGATCAAACGTCTTTTGTATAACGCTCGACGACAAGGTGAATGATCGCGGGTTGGCAATGACAAGTTCGTTCACGAACATGATCATCGCGGCGCAATGTCTTGCACATGTCTCGGATCTGGATAGCTACCGGCCCATCCTGAATGCCCTTGTTTCCGCCGCACAAACTGCACTTCCTGAGTTCGCCGAGCTGGCGCTCAGGATATCGCAACGCGACCATTCGAGGATATGTTTCCTCGGCAGCGGACCGTTAAAGGCCGTGTGTGACGAAAGTGCGCTAAAGGTCATGGAATTGACGGCGGGAGATTACAGCGTGATGGCCGAATCGTTTCTTGGCCTGCGGCACGGCCCGCTTTCATGGCTGAACGACGATTCGCTTGTTGTCGCCTTTGTTTCAAATGATCCCCGGAAATTGCCGACCGAACTGGGCCTGATCGACGAGCTAAAGAGCAAGAACATCGTCAAGGACATCGTCGTCATTGGGCCGCGGACCGTGGAAATGTCGGCATTTCGGGATGCATGCATCAAGCTCGATATCCCCTCCGAGATGAGTGACAACTACCGCGCGCCGCTTGATGTGATATTCGCCCAGTGCCTCGGGCTGTTTTCGTCAATTCGCCAAAACCTTAAGCCTGATACGCCAAGCGCGGATGGAAAGATCCAGAGAGTTGTTTCCGCGATCAACATCAAGGGCTTAGACAAAGTTAATTGATGGCCTTCTGCGTTGCGATGAATCCGGTCGGCCGAACGACGGTTACAATTCCCTTTCCGACAAAACGATCTTCAACAGAGATCCGGGTCCGGCCGCCTGGCTCAAGGTCGGGAACGGTGTATGGCTTCGTATTTGAGAAGTTATCAGTTCGGTCGGACAGATAGATCTTATAGCCCTTCACCGAATGCTGCGGCAGCCCGACGCTCCCGAACAAAAGAACTGAAAGTTTGCCATCCTTTTCCCTGCTGACGCTGTGGATCTCGACCGGTGACGACAACTCACGCAGCACTTTCATCGACGGTTTAGGTTTGCCGTACATATCATAGACGCCATGAATGCGGCGGCGGAATTTATTATTTTCACTGGTTCCAGGATAGTGTGTGCGATAGTCGGTCAAGTCGAAATAGATCGCTCCTTCGACATACGGCTTACTTTCGTAAACGGCCATATGATAGATCATATCTTCGACCCGTCGCTCATCACCCCCCTTAAAATTCGGTTCGCACAGGCCGAATTCTGAGATGAAAAAGGGCTTGTCCGGATAAGTACGATGCACGTTGTCCAGGAACCCGCCTATCTCGCCGACCGGTATGTCCCACCAACTGCCGCCATATTCATTCATCATCAAAAGATCGCCAAGACTTCCCGCATCGGGCGTGAAACCAGGCTCGCCGGCAAATCCCCTAGTAAGCGTGTTGCTGACGTAGCTGACCATTCGTGAAGGATCAAGCTGTTTTACTTTTGCGATCATTCCCTCGATCATTCGCTTCATCACGGCATCGCGGCCGTTCAGTTCATTGCCGACTCCCCAGGCGATGATCGACGGATGATTGTAGTGATTGCGGATCATGAGATCGATCTGCCGATGCGCTGTTCTTTCGATCGTTGCGTTGGCGGGCGTCTCCGGCCCCCAGAGCGGTACTTCTTCCTGGACGAGAATGCCGTTCCTGTCACAAAAATCGTAAAAAACATCATCTTGTTGAAAGTGTACACGGCTGAAGATGGCGTTTACATCCTTCATCATTCTGCCGTGTCGAATGATCTCTGCCTCGGGCTCAGCAAATCCAAAGTTCGGGTTCGAGCCTGCGGTCCATTCAACGCCCATCAGTTTTACGCGTTCGCCGTTGAGATAGGTTTGCCCGTTGATGAACTTCAATTCGCGAAAACCTATATTTGTCGAGACCATATCTACAGACTTTCCGTTTGATCTTACGCCCACCTCAATGCGGTACAGGTTCGGATGATCGAAATGCCAGGGTCTTATCTTCGCAAGGCTCAACTCAACCGTTGCTTCGCCGCTCTGTATGGACGGCGAGACAGTAGCGGAATAGACCGTGTTTTTCGTTTCCTGATTTTCTTCGATGACAGCGATCGAGAGTTCCAGATCTTTGTTTACGATCGGATCGAAACCGAGTTCTATCTTCAATTTGCCTGAGCTATCGGCCGTGTTGAGTGTAGGCGTTACGTGTAAATAACGGGCAAATGGCTTCCCGGTCACGATCAGTGAGACCGGCCTTATCAGGCCGCCGTCGTTCGGCCAATCAAATGAATTTGCATACGGTACCTTGTCTTTTCCGTAGTCGTTGTTTACCGCAACCGTTATCGTGTTCTCGCGCCCGTAGTCGAGTTTTCCATTTAGGTCGATGAAGAATTTGTTAAAGCCATCACCAATGTTTTCACCCGCCTTGCGTCCATTTATGTAGATCTGACTCGTATGATTCACGCCGCGGAATTCGAGTACGACATTCTTACTTCGCCACGCAGCAGGTACGGTGATGTTTCTCTGATACCAACCCCAGCCGTAATGCATCTGGTTATCGTCTTCGACATTCCACGTGTGCGGAAGGTTTACCAACCTTGCCCCGGGAAGCGATCTCAAATACCACTGCCGGGCCAAACCTTCTGCCGACTTGTCAACAACAAATTTCCAGCCATCATTGATCTGAATCACATCACGCTGCGCAAATGCCGTAAACACCGCCGCGGCACAAATGAGGACAGCGCCAGTAAGGTTTTTGATCGCAATTTGCATAGCCTTGAACTTTGCAGGCTTTGCTTGCCTGGCGTTTTGGCGTAAGAAAATACTCATTCCAACCGGTCGGAGCTGAGGGTAGCGGAGGAACTCATTGCAGGTGTCTCGCTATTGCACTCCGATATGCCGAAGGCTTATTTCAGATATCTGCGACTCTTCAGGATACTCGCCCACAAAACATAACCCTCGCCCAAAAGGTGCAGGCCGTCGTTCGTGTATCTTTTGTCGAGGCGGCCATCTGCATCCAGAAATCTACTAAAAAGATCAACGTAGATTACCGCCTTGTCGCTACGAGCAATATCCTCCATCGCATTGTTGAGTACCTTTATACTTTCATCGTTTTTGTCGACAAACTTCCGAAATGTGTCATTTGTCGGCAGCACGCTTTGTAAATAAATCCTGGTCTTGGGAGATGAAGTTCGGGTCCGACGTACAAATTCCTTGTAATTTCGGATGATCCTTTCGTTCGGAATGTTCCGCGAGATGTCGTTGATGCCGATCATCAGGAATATCTTAGCCGGCTGTTGGGCGAGAATATCATCAAGCCTTGCCAAAACACCTGCAGAGATATCGCCCGATATGCCGCGATTCTGACATCGGAGACAGTTCAACTGTTCGGCCCATTCATTGCCGTCCGTAATACTATCGCCGACAAAAACGATTCCGTTTTTGGTTTTCGCAAGCTGTCTGTGCAAACTCACCTTTTGCACGTAGTAAGGGCGCAGATAATTCTCGTCGGGTTTCGCTGCTGCTGGCTGCTGTGCGGCCGCATTACAAGCAAGGAATAGGCACGTAATGATTAAAAAGACTTTTTTCATGCAATTCTCAGGTACGATCATCGAGACATTCTATTCGTGAGGATGGCCGAGTGCCTTGGCCCTCGCATCCAACTCGCTGAGTTTTAAACGCACAGCCATGATGTACGCTGGTTCGCGATCGGTCCAGTGTCCGTAGGTAACCGTGACAATTGTGCCGTCGGAAAGGACCTCGACGCCCGGGTATGATGAATCCCATTCTCCGCCTTCGCTGTTCCTGCGATTGTCCAGTAGCCGGACGCGATATTGTCCCTCGCGGCCCTTCACTATGTCATCGTATGTCCCGACCCACGCGACCCAATCGCCGCTTGTTTTTGTATCGAGCGCCATATCACGGAAAGAAATAAACAGGCGTCCGTCCGGAGCGTATTTTCCGGTATGTCGGTCGCCGGTCAAAGCACCAGGCAGTTCGCGCGGCACGGTCCACGTCTTACCTTCATCATTTGAAAAAATAACGTGTGAATTCTTGACGCGTCGATTTTCGCGCAGCAGCACGGCCAACTGCTTGCCGTTGGGCGAGCGGATCACGCCGGGTTCACACAAGTGAATATCCGATGATCGGTACACGACCGTCGGTGCTCCCCATGTCAGCCCGCCGTCGTTTGAGATAGTTTGATAAAGGGTGAACACAGCGGGTTTCGCACGGTTCGGTTCCTTTGTAAAAAAGCGTCCGTCGTCGTGAAACATGGCAAGGTAATGTCCTTTCCCTGTCCGCAGCTTCTCAACAAAACCCATAGCTACAATACCGCCGAAATCCCCGATCGGTTTGAGTTCGGTCCACGTCTTGCCGTCATCTTCAGAGATCGACGAGCGGATAGGATACAGGCCGGAAAACAGCACAAGGCGCTTCTTTCCGCTTTTATCGATCACTCGATGAATGGTCGGTGTCTCAAGCGACGTTTCCCAACTCTGCGGCGTCGGCAACCGGTCGGACCATGTTTTTCCGCCGTCGCCGGACCGCTTCATTATGATCGGCCCCTTGCCGTGCCCCTTTGGATAAACAGCGATGATCGTCCTGTTGTCCTCAAGCAACACGGTCGTCGGGTGCCCGAGATATTGTCCGGCTTCGCGATCGACCAAGACCTGCCGGCCGCTTTCACCTGAAAGATCGATGACCGGGATAGAAAAACCGCGGGACTGCGCTTGCGCTCCAACCGACAAGGCTAATCCCAGGCAGACTGTGGTCAACGTATTCGCTATCTTCTTCATAAATCTTTATCGATCATTTAACGATCGCTCCAACGGTTCAAACATCCGCACTTTTCACTTAGTTTCTGTTTTTCAACATCATCAAAACATGTGCCGCCGACCAGCTAAAATTCGCAGCATTCAGTCCTTTGCCGGTGATCGGATGATAGTTTTCGCGGATCTCTCCGTCTGCGAGCAAGCCGTCGGCGTTTGCCCAAAGACCGATTGTAAGCATCTCCGCCTCTTTTTCCAGACCATATCGCCGCAGGCCCTCGATACCGAAATAAAATTGGTCAAGCCAGACCGGGCCGCGCCAATAGCCTTTCATCGGATCAAATTTAGGATCGTCGGCGGCAAGGGTCGGCAGCGGCACCTTCGTATTGAATTTCCTTGCGTCCAACATCACTTTTGCAACGCTTCCGGCCTGCTCCGCAGAAGCGATACCCGCCCAGAGCGGTATCCACCCTTCAGTGCCTTCGATAGTGATGAGTTTTTCGTCCGCAAACCGATGGTCATAGTAAAACCCGCGATTCCTGCTGTAAAATTTTGCGTTTATCTTCAGCTTCAAGGCGGCGGCCTGTTTCCGAAGTTCTTCGGCCGTGACCATCTTTTTCAGTACTTTCGAAAGATCGGCCAAATACAATTTGTCGGCATATAGATAGGAATTCAGATCGACGGATTCCTGATCCATCGACCACGCCCTATCGTTAATCTTCAGCATCGAAACACCGTCAAAACGGACAGCATTGTCCATACCGCTCTCCCATTTTGCGGCAAGTTTCGTGCCGTCGGTCGATCCGTATTCGGACAACCCGTTTTTGTCGTGATCACGGTTTGTATACCACCATTCGTGGTACTTGATCAATTTCGGGAAAATGTCCGCGACGAAATTCTTATCGCCTGTTTTTCTAAAGATCTCCCAGACTGCCCAGGCCGCCAGCGGTGGTTTTGTATTGCGCCAATTATTTTCTTTCTTATCCGTATAAATGCAGTCGGCCACCATTCCGGCCTCGTCCTGGTAGTCGAACATTGAAAGGACGTTCGATCTCGCAAGTTCGGGGTTAAAGTCGGCAAGGGCAACCGCATGCTTCCAACTATCCCAACTCCAAAAACCGTAAAACCCTTGATAGCTTGCCGATGGAAATGTGCCGTCATGTTTCAGGTCTTTGGCGGCACTTCGCCAATTTGTGTTGAGCGTAACGATCGCTTTCACGGCCAAACGTCTTTTAGCGTCGTCCGGCACGCGGGCCGTGGAAAAATAGCTGGTCAGATAGCCGTTCCAACGCCTCTCGTTCCGTTCCAATTCGGCGGCAAAGATCCGTTTGACATTCTTGGTGGGCAATTCGGCGTTTTGCAAATAGTACTTCTGCGTTTGAACAAGTGAAACCGACCGCCCCGGCCTTAGTTTGATGGTTGGATATACGGCTTTGTACGAGCTGCCGCTGATGGCGAAGGCAACCGTTTGCGGATGATCAAAATCGATCACAAAACTCTTTTCTCCATCGGGAAAAGCAAGCGTCAACCGATTCGCGCCGTTCTGCAGCGAGGCCTTCGGCAAGAGGAGTTCGCCCGTGTATGAGATCTCCAGCGATCTTGTCCTGCCCGCCCGATTCGTGATCGTTGTCTGGATCATAGCCTCGCGGTTTGAAACAAAGATCAGCTGCTGCGAAACATCAATTTCAGCCAGCGAGAATTTCTGTTCCAAAATGCCCGGAAAGTAAGTCGCGGAAAACCTTGCCTGCTCCAGATCAAGCGCTTTTCCATTTTCGCTAATTGCCAATTTTGCTATTGTGTTGGCAATCCATTCACCGGAGAGGTCCATCACCAGCGGGCCGATAAATGAACCTCGGTCTTCTATCCGCCGCGGCAGGGCATAGGCGTGCCATGCTCCCAGGTCTGAAAAGAACGAGCGTTCAACGTCATCGGTCCGTGTTATCGTCTGGCGGACGTCCAGCACATTAGGAAACAAAGGCCTCTGAGCAAAGACGGGCCCTATCGCAATCAAGGCGGTGAGAGCCACAATGAGAAGTCGGATTCGCATGTATCGCTTCGCTTATTGCCTGGAAAATG
>JADYZI010000373.1 GCA_020853255.1 Acidobacteriota bacterium | reverse complement strand
TGTCGGACGTGCCGTCGGGCAGAAGATATTTCACATCCGCCTCGGTCAGCGTAGAAAAGCGGACGCGTATCTTGTCGGGCGTGAATATCTTTACCTCCGGTTTGTAACCGTCATCGCCCGCGAACGCGTTGTCACCCTGCACCGACGCCATTGTGTGATATTCGCTGTGCGGATCGACGATGAGAACGGCGGCCCGGTTGTAAGACTGCATCAGTTCTTCGACAAGCACGCCGGCCGTATAAGATTTTCCCGCACCGGTCGAGGCAAGTATCGCAAGATGGGTCGAGACGACATCGCGGACCGAGAGCACAACCGGCACATCGCCCGGTTCGCGCGTTAAAAGGCTGCCGATGTGCGCCGAACCCGGTTGTAGAACGGTGCGCGGGCTGAGCATTCCGGCAAGTGTTTCGCTTGAAGCAATGTGCACCGGATCGCCCGGCTGCGGTGGGATGCGCGGGTTGACGAAATCGCGTAAGCGTTCGCTGAAATACCCGATCGTCGAAACAGTTACTTCATAGATCTCAAGTTCACCCTCGATACCGATCAGCGAAGCCACAGCCGCCGGCGGCGTTGCCGGATCAGCCAAAAACGCATCCGGCAAATTGCGAACCAGTTTGCGCGCCGTGATCGCCCCCACGATCCGCCGCCGCTCATCGCCGACCTTTGCCTCATAATGGACAAATTCCCCGATCCGCGTCCGGTCGTTGTCGCGGGTAATAAATAGATACTCATGCGGAAGAAGCCCCGGGCCCTTTACCGTGCCGGTCAGCAGATCATTCATGCATAGCATTTTAATGCCGAACACGATGATTCTCTAAACGGGAGGCTAAGTCCTTCTGCGTTCTTTGCTTACTAAATTCCAAGGTCCGATCTATTTGGCGCTTTCGAACCGGTACTTCTCAAACTTAGGCTCGGTTTTAAGTTCATGCTTTCTTAAAAATGTCCATGCATCGAGGTTGATCTGCTCTGCCCGGTCGTAGTAGGAATGTGTGTGGCCCTTTATCTCCGTAAGTTCTGAGTTAAAGCCATTGCTGTTCAGTGTGTCGCGTGTCGAGCGAACTACTGACAACGGGAACGATTCATCATTTGTACCGACAAAGATAGAGATCGGTATTTTGCGTTTCGCCCTTTGAACAAACGAGGCCATATTAGGCGCCAGCGATCCAGCATGAACGGCTGTCGCGGCAAAGTACTCTGACTCGAGTAACGAGAGAGATATTGCCTGAATGGCGCCCGCCGAATGTCCGAAAAGGTAAACCCGCCGAGCATCTATCGGATATTTGGCTTTCAAATTCTCTACCAACGCGTAAATAAGGTCCGGCCCGTCGGCCTTTGTCCTCCATTCTTCGGAGTTCAACGCGTCCGGCCCGACGAGCAGAATGCCTTCTCGCTTTGCCAGATCCCGCCATCTCTCAACCAGCGAAAGCCCATTGCGCCCAGAGCCGTGGAGTAAAACGATCACAGGCATCTTGGAAGACGGCTCCGACGTTTCCGGTACAAATAGATAGAACGTACGATTCTTATCTTCAAACCGAATAGACTCCTTTCCAATTTTCTGAGCTTGCGCCGAGGCAAGAAGTGTTAAGACTAAGATGACTGTAGCGACTAGCGGCTTAAGTTTCATACAAAGATCGGGTCCAGAAACCCAGTTGACGCGGACACTCAGTCGATGTCCTCGCATCGCCAGTCAGGATCACGCTCGCCTGCGGGAGTCGGCCCTTGGAGACCCTTGAAAGACGACAAACTTTGAGCGGTCAAATTATGACAGCTCTATCTCCTCAACACTACGCCCGCCATCTGGAACCGCAGGATGGCGGTACAAGGCTGAAGCTTGTGTGCCTGGGCAGGAGGCCGGTTGCCCGCCCGGCGCCTGTCGGGTTGTACATTCTTAGATATACATCCCAAGCCCAGCGGCCGAGTTGAGCGTCCTGGGCATCCTTTACCTTGGCCCGATATTTGAAGCGGTTGCCGAACCCGTCCGTCCGGTCAGACTCGCGATAGTCAAGGTGCATTTTTCGCAACCCGAGTTGCGGTAGGGTGAATAGTTCGCCGGATTCGGAGATACCGTTATGGTCCGCGTCCTGCCACAGCCGCAGGCTGTTGAAGATCGTGTCACGTCGGTTTATGAAACCATCGGCGTTCCCGCCGTTCTCCGGCCTGTCAAATTCAGCAAGAGCGAGGAATCCGTTCTTCTCGGCCGATTCAGGCTGATCGGTAAAGTTGCCGAACAATTCGGTTCCGTTGTCGATGGAGCCATTTTGATTTCGGTCGAGGGCGAGCCAGGCATCGTCCGAATTTGCGGCCGTCCATGATATCTGCTCGGTCAGGCCGTCGGATGTAATGTCAAAATTGACCCCGTTGTATGAATTTGTCAGATCGAAACCATTGCCCGAAACATCGACGACTATAGGACTGATCCACGGCGAACAATCGCATATTTGCTCATCCCATCCCCAGCCATTCTCGCAGCCGCCGGGCGGCGGCATGCATGCTCCGCTCGGGTCCGGACACGAACAAGACCCCGAATCATAGCCGCCCCCAAAAGAATTGCAATAGTCGATATAGTAAGGGCTGCGGTCACAGATCCATCCGCTGTTCAAGAACCCATAAGCACAACCGGTCTGAGGAAAACCCGGCCAATATTCCGGGTCCAGGCAAGCAGCCTCCGGCGTTGGAGTTGGAGTTGGGGTTGGTGTAGGACAAACGGACACGAGGTTTGTCCTATCACATTCCTGAATGGTGGTCGGAATATTATTTGAAGAGTCATTCGTATTGCAAAAACCGTTCATTATAGACTTACCGTCGGTTTGATCACAGATTGAAATCTCACCCGAGCCTAGCTGGGGATGTCCGAGCCCCATTAGATGTCCGATTTCGTGAAGAGTCATTTTGACCAGCATGTTTTCGTACATGGACGTGGCTGCCGAATCCCAAACCGGATATGCCTGCCCGCTGACAGTATAGGTATTTTGAAAATAGTAAGTAATCGTGGCAGATGTAATCACGTTGTTACCGTTATCGTGGTAAGAATAGCCGGACGCGCTGTTTGCACTGCCACCAGTTGTCGCGGCCACGAATGAGAGTTTCGACGGGTAGATCGAACTGGCTTCTACCAAGGTAACTCGGCTTGAATGTGAAAGGCCGTTCCAAATTGCGATAGCCACTTGGATCTTTTGAGCCTGCTGCGCATTGAAGCCTGTGAGGCTATACCCGATTGTGCTACCGCATGCCCATTTGTAGCTGACAGTAGTAGAACAACTCGACGCTAAGGACTGTCTCAGATAAACGAGTGTCGTAAAAACCATCGAGGCAGACGCGACGATTAGCAGAGCCCCAAAATAGTGTCGCATTTCGATTTTCATCACGGCTTGCACTCACACGGGGCGGTTTTATAGAAACCAATCAAGTCAATCACTGAACTAGCAAATACATCTGATGAGAATTCACCCCGTCTTTGATCCGTAAGCTTTGTCAACTGTCCATCGCTATCGGATATTGAACTTGATCCAGGAAGGGTCGTATAAGCACCGGTTTTCGGTATACGCTTTAGAAACATCAGATACTTCCCTCCAATCAGGAGCCGTCCTGCATTGCGATCGACGACGGTTATCGTACGGCCGTTCAATGCGACTTTACCGCCGGCCCGTGTGACAATGATACTATTCGCGCGTCGGAGTGACTGGCCTGCATCGTCCTTTAGCAGAGTTTCCACGGCGATCGTGTAATCCGTGAAGATGAAATCTTCGCCTAATGTCAGTTGCGATTCCTTGGCGGTCACCTTTCCAACTAGAATCGCGTCAGATTCACATATTCGCTCTCTCACGATATCGTTAAGGGTCTGACGATCCTCAAACGAGAAGCCTCCCTCTTCAGAGCCAATCGTTAACC
>JADYZI010000372.1 GCA_020853255.1 Acidobacteriota bacterium | reverse complement strand
CTTCGTGATGATGGCATTCGACATCGATGCCAACATCCGCCAATACCAGCGAGATCGCGTTTCGCAGATCGACCAGCGTGTCCACCGGCGCCACGGGCACATATCCCTCTTTCGCCCGGATATGATAGCCGAGGTTCGGGTTGTCGAGATCGCCCCGCCGACGTGTGTTCCAATGTCCTTCTTCGGAATCAACCGTAAAGCCGGCTGAATTCTGATCATTGTGGAATGAAACATTGTCAAAAATGAAGAATTCGGCTTCTGGGCCGAAATAGGCGGTGTCAGCGATGCCGGTAAAGCGAAGATAGCTTTCGGCCCGGACCGCCACCGACCGTGGATCGAGCCCGTAACCTTCCTTCGTTATCGGCTCTACGACATTCGCGATCAGGCAGATCGTCGTTTCTTCAGCAAACGGGTCGATCCAGACCCGCGACGGGTCAGGGATCAAAAGCATGTCGGATTCATGAATAACGGCCCAACCGCGAAGGCTCGAAGCGTCGAAGCCGAAGCCGTCCTCAAAAACATCTTCGGTCAGATTATGGATCGGATAAGTGAGATGATGCCAGGCTCCGGGCAGGTCCGTGAACCGGATAGATACGAACTTCGCCTCGTGTTCCGCGGCGTAGGAAATTATCGATTTTGGATTCATTGATGCTCCTGAAATAGTTTCGCTCACAGCTCAATGTGAGATAATCAGCGGAGCAATCAATATGCCAAACCTAACCTATTCCTATAAGCTGTTGTCCTGCAATAGCTTAGCGGCTGATGCCGCAGCCTGATAGAAACCCGTTTCCGACATTATCGTAGGCATTCGGAGGCTATCCAACATTTTTGTAGTATATTGCGTTCGAAAAAGCACAAATATCCTCCACCGAAAATGCCTGAAAAGCTCTCAGATACCTCTGATCTGTGGTTAGTTCGGTAAACTTGCGGCCTTACTTTGACACGACTTCGAGTCGGCTCTTTGAAGCAAAGGCGACGGTCCGGCCCTCGCGGTTGAGCAAAGCTACGCTTGCAAGCTTCCTGGACACGGCAAAGTTTTGGACCTTTCCGACAAATTCTTTCTTTTCAGTGTCGGTGAGCGTTTCAAACGAGGGCGTTGTGACGGCGTAAAGTGTTTCGTTGGTGAACCGTGGGTCTTTTAGATATTTGGCGGCGTCCGGCACATCGATCTCAACCGGTTTGGCCATCGTTACACTAGTGTCGGCGCCGCCAGCGAATCTTTCCGCCCATACAAAGACTCCGGTTCCCGCAAGTACCACAACCACACAGAAGCCGGCGAGCCAGCGATTAACGCCAAAGAGATCAAATCGGGCCCTCTTTTCCGGCTGCTCGGGCTTAGGCTTGGAAACCTGGGGGATAAAGGCGGGGACGGTATTGGTACGCGGCTGCGGTTCGTTTGCGGAAACATCGATATCAAGACTGAGCACGTCCGTTAGGGTGAGAGTTTTTCCGGCTGCATTGGAAACGATATGGTCAAATTCTGAGCCGTATCTTTCCTCAACCTTTTCCGAACTCCGAGCATTCCGCTCGAGTGCGATCAATTCCACATACCGGTTGCCAACCACAAGATTGCATTTCATCGCGGCGGCAAGTACCTCGGGGACATAAAATATCTCGGCTGATTCTTCCTTGTATGAGCGAAGCCGATTGAAGAAATCTGATCCAAGAAGTTCGCCAAAGGTACTGGCCTGCTCGATCTCAAGGATAAACTCCTCAAATCGGATCAAGGTCAGTTCGATCTCGGATGAATCGTCGGTGCTCGTGTAGAGCGCGATGCTCGACCAATCCGCATAAAGTTTGTTGATATGCCCGATCATTTCATTGTGATCGAACAGCATTGTCCTTCGCCCGTCCTCCCCTTCGCGCGAGAAGAGGCGCGTCATAATGTAGTCAAATTTTCCGCGAACATCCTCAGAATACGGCGAATTCCTGTAAAACCGGCCCAAGGCGATCAATGCTGAAGAGCTCAGAACGGGGCGCGATTCATCACAGAATCGTCGAATGTTTGAAACGGAAAATTTTTGATCACGCGCCCCAAGGGCCAAACCCCACGTTTCGGTTTCGTGGCGAAGTGCGAATTCGGCTTCGGCATGCTCACGCGAACTTGGGTCGCTGGACACTTGGAGGAATTTGTGAAGCGCCTTCTTTGCATTGAGATCGTCGAAAGGACGCGCGTCAGTCTCAAGGTGTTCCCGCTCGATGCCGCAGAAGACGTGCTCGACCATCTGTAGGCCGGAGACCTCTTCCATGGCACGCTTACGAAAGAACTCCTGCTCGCTCTGCGGCCTTTCGGCCGGTTGAACCGCGCTGTTGGATGTCGGAGCTACGGCCTCAAGTTCCAAAATGCCGGCCGGCGCCGATACGGCCTGGCCGCATGTGACCGCTGACACGGCGGACGGAGCTTCGGCTGGTTTCAGATCGATGATCGTCTCTTCGAGTAGGTTCTCGTTCTTCAGTTCATCAATGAGATCTTCAAATATGCTCATGGTAGTGGATCATCCAGACGGATGTCAGACGTCAAATTGACTAGTATTCGTCCGCTGTCGGAAGAACCCGCTGAAGCCCGGTGTTCGTCATTTCAAAACGCCAGGTCAGTCCCGCCGCATCGCGAAAGGCCCCGATCGCGTAGCTT
>JADYZI010000371.1 GCA_020853255.1 Acidobacteriota bacterium | reverse complement strand
TGTTCAGGCCGTCGGACGGCAATTGGTACATCCGCTACAGCTCGGACGCATCATTCCACGCGATACATTGGGGCCTCGCGACCGACGTCCTCGCACCCGCCGATTATGACGGCGACGGCAAGACGGATCCCGCCGTCTATCGCAGCGGTGTTTGGTACATTCTTCGCAGCTCGGACGGAAGCGTTGATTATCGCTTCTTCGGAACGGGCTCTGACATTCCGGTCGCCTCAGCCCAATAGCGGCCGGATATAAAGCAGTTTGCCGCATCCTTCATTGGACGCTTGAACGAAGCGGCAAACTGCTCTTTACCTCAGCAACAACAGGCCCCGACGCCGGATCGCTCGTCTTCCAAGCCACCATATCATCGATCCATGTCCCACGAGCAATCTGTCTGAGGAACAAATTCACGATCATGGTTTCTGACTTAAAGTCTTCTTGCAAACATTAGGCTGAGACGACTTAATATCCGGGCTTCGCAGCATTACACGGGTTGTTAGCGGGCTATCCTTGGCCGTCATATAGGAATATTGCTCATAGTCGCCATACCTTGAATACTCTGCACGGAAGTAGCCGGTCTGTGGCGGCAAGAGCTTGCTATAATATTCGATTGAGGCTTTTCGCCCTTCCTCAGTATTAGCGAAATCGACAAATACCGTCGTCTTTGTCTCGTATGCGAACTGCTTCTTCAAAGCATTTCTATCCGTGAATACGAAGATCATAAGGATATACGGGTCACAGAACTCGCGTTGATACTGATCGAATAAAGATGCAACTCGCTCCGGCGAAAAAAGGCGTTCCGGAATGAAGATAAACATTTTCCGATATTCTATTCCGGACTGACCCGCCGTTGAGACCCAATTCTCCAAAAGCTCAACGCCATCTTTAGAAATCGGTTGAGACTTCTGAGCTTCCGCAGGTCTTATGCATCCAACACCACACAAAAGCCAAACAAAAAAAACTACAATGATATTGCGCATAGAGTGTAACCATTGCTCCCGTCTAAACTCGCTTGCAGTCATTAGCCAGCCAGTCATCCAGAAAATACTGCCCCGTCCCCGTCCCACGCAACTCCGCAATAACCGCCTTCCCCGCAAACACATTCATCACAAGCGGCGTCCGTCTTATTTATTCCCAAGGATAAGGAACGTCGTTCGGCACGGACGAAGCGTTGTTAATATCTTCTATTTGCAGTTGGTAAAGATAATAGCCTAATTGGCCAAAACCCTTTTCCGTGCCAACCGTCAATCTGCCTACGAAATCAGCCTGCATCCGAACGAGACCGGTTCTTGCATAATCGGGGTTCTTGGGATCGATAAACTGATCGAGGATCGCAAGAGACTTCGTATTCAATGATCCGGCCGAAACCTCGTACTCTTTCTTACCTCGACAGGCTGGATCGTATAGATAAACATACTCCGGGCCGCGAACAAAAATAGCATGCACTTCAATAATTCTTCCGTCCCACTCGGATGCCGAAGAGGGCAAATCACAGAGAGTTATCTTGTTCGGCTCAAGCACCAAGGAATTTGTCAAGCCCGAGTCAGAGCCCGGTGCCTTCGTATTGCTCTTCCCGCACGACGAGATGCTTATCCAAAGCAAGCTCGAAAACGCGAGAGCTATCAGCTTCGCAGTCCACGATGTCGTCATGTATCCTCCTCATATGATTCGGGCACTTTCGCCAATCCTTTTCCACAGTGGTCCAAGATTGTTTTGTTGTTCTGGTTTACTGGTGAATTGGCGTCAGTTGGATAACCCCAATTGTCTGGAGCAATTAGAAGCCCTTTCACATGACCCAATTCATGAAGAATCGTTTGAACTCGACCTTGTCGCGGATTCGTTAGAGAATAAGGGGCAGTTGAACCTCGGTACCAGCTGTCCTTAAAAAACCCTCGCTCAAGCGTGACCTTTTCTCCGTCGTTGTGCGCAATGTTTTGATACGCCTCACCATCAACCATGAATCGAGCGCCAGAGACCAATTTCGCGAGTTTTCTTTCATTCACCTTTCCACTTCGCTTCAAAAGACCGAAGAATTTTGCGCAGTCTTTATCGTTTCTGAGGACGCGTCGAGCATCTATAAGAGCCTGAACTCTTTTCCACCGCCAACCCACTTCCGGCGGTGGATCTGGGTCAACGGATGGATCGCCGCCGTTGGATGCGTCGAAATGTGCGAGCATTCCGGCGAAGGTGTCGTAGTCAGCATAGACCTCGACGTCCCACTGCATGTCGCCGCTTTCGTACGAATATCCGCTGTCGGCACCCGTTGATCCGCCGCTTGTGGCCGGTTTGTGCGTGATGCTGAGTACGAACTGCATTGCTTCTTGATATGTTCGCAATCGTCGGCAACGAATCGCTACTTTACCGTGAGTACGACCTTTTCGCGTCGAACACTCTTGCCGTTGGTAAGCTTGAACATAACTGTCCAATCACCGACGGGGATCGCCCAAGTGAGTTTCTTCGTCTTCTCGTCGAAGTCGCGGCTGTCAACATGCAGGTAGCGGTACACTCGCTTGCCCTTGTAAAAGAGGGCGTACCTCAGATCGTAGCCACCCTTCACAAGATCACCGGCGAACAACTTTGCAAGGTCGATCTCAGCCTTCTTATAAACAATATGCGGCCGTATGTATTCGAGTTCATAGATGTACTCCGGATCCTTCGGCACCTTTAACCTCAATCCCCGAAATTCAGGAAATTGTTTTAGATGGTATGAATTGACGACAACACGCGGCATCCCTGCCACTCGAACCTCGATCACCAGCCACGCGTATTGTCCGATGACAAAATCGCGCAACTCAAACGCGCCATCGGCAAAGCTCCTGGAGCAATAAATCACATCGCCGATTTGGCCTCCATCAAAGCAAACGACGGCATTAGGAATCGCTCTATTGGCACTATCCACCACAAGGCCGCCTGCCGCAATTGGCCGCGGCTTTGCACCCTGCGCCAAAGCAGAAAAGCTTAGCAGCAAAATGAGCGGCAGAGCCCAAAGACTAACTCTTTTTCCTATCCAGCGCATTGATCTGTTCGCCACAGGCTTTCTCCACTTTATCAGTATTCGCAACACTCAAACCATACTCCGAGCCCGGACCATCGGGTGCTAAAAGAAACGTCAGATTACTTACCTTGTACGTTCTCATTTCTCCACCCACCTCTATTTTGACTTCACCGCGCGTAACGCCCGTTACGACCAAATGGCCGATCTCGTGGAGTATCTGCAGAGCTCGAGACTTCAAGGTTGCGGAATATTGATGACCAATGCGTTTCGCACGGCCGTCTACAAATGGTCCCCGCGAGTTTATAAAAACAGCGGTAGGGCCAATCGTTGTGTAGCCATTTGACGGCATGTTGAAGTCAGCACCTGCAACAGGATCGACCACCATCTTAATTCCGGTCACGGAATCTGATAACGGAACAAAGTTACTCTCGCTAACCATCGCCACGATCTTATTTAAGGCATCTTCGCCGACCCGACCGAAAAACTTTGCACAAGAGTTGTCGCCCTTTTCTTGTAGAATATTTCGAACGGCCTGGACAGCCTCATCAAATGCCTGCATATTGTCACCCGGATTCGGATCACCGCCGTTGGCGGGGTCGAGGCGTTGGTCGATGTCGGAAGGAAAGGGTTCGTAAGCCGTCACTTCCCATTCGTGCTCACCGGTTTGGGACCAGCCGCCATCGCCGCCGCTCGACGGTCCGCCGGACGCGAATTTGTGCGTGATCGAAAGCGTTCTCCGCATTATCTCATGCCCAGACGCCCCTCCGAACAAAACCTCGGGAAGCCGAATACCGTTCAGTTTTTTCGAGATCTTCAGAACGTTCGTCACCTCGCCCTCCCACGGCAAGTATGCCCCCGCGGCTGTCATTTTTTCGGATCAAACCACGGACTGCGAAAATAAGGTGTTGGCTCAAACTGAGTGACCGCAAGCTGCAAGTTGTAGATTACGATCTCCGATTCATCGCGGTAGCCGCCTATTTGAATGTGGAGCCGGCTGTTTTCGCTCGGGCTCAGCCAACGCCGCACAATATTCACCCGTTTTTGCAATGCATCACAACGACCGGGGCTCCCATTCGGACAATATACAAAAATCCTCATCTGAAAAATCGGCTCACGGAGAAACGCAACCGTTGGCACGAGGCTATTCGCGTCGAACCTTCGAATATTTGTGGTCTGTATTGTCTGCTGTGGGTATATTGCATCGCTTAAAGATGTGTAGATCGGAAAGCCTGCGCATCGAAAGGATGCGTCCTCCGGACGAGGGGTAAATAGTACGTGATCAACATGCTCCAGATCGGCGGTCGTCGTAACATGCATACCCCTTTTTATGAACGAAATAATCTGCCGCCCGGAATCTGTACCGTGAATGATAGTGGAGTCTGACTTCTTATATGTTTGGATCTGTAGATATTTTTTGGGCGTCGATCTGTAAGAGATTACTGTCGCCTTGGGTACATTCCAGCCATTCCGATCACATGGCGCCGACGCAAATCTAATGGCTAATATTTCCTCATCTGTCTCGAATTCGACCTCATCACCGCTGGCACTGGTCAGCTTTGCAATGCGTTCAACATCTGCTCGCGTGGAATGCAGCGGAACTAAAGTCTGTGGATATTGAGCCGGAACTGCGAGATCGAAGCCCAGAATGAAGATGCACGGGAGGATCGTAAAGAACCACGCGGCCTGAAAAGTTTTGGGAGTTACTAGCCTCATTTGTTAACTCGGGTTTGGCCACAAGGCGAACCGAGGATGATTATATGCCGAGTGTCAATGCCGCGGTAAGCAAAAAGTTCACAGAATGGATCAAAATGCAGAATGTATGTCGCCCGCTCACGCGGGCTCCGGAAGTTTCTTGGCAGCTTGACGGTCGGGCACAGCCCGACCGCACTGCGAGATGGCAAGCCCGAAGGCTCCTCTCCGTTCTCAGTTTTGTCGGCGGCTAAAGCCGCCTCCGGGATCCCGAGTTAGCGGCTTGACGGTCGGGCACAGCCCGACCGAACTGCGAAAGGGCATAGCCCACGAAGAGCACTCTAGAATATATCCTGGACGTTGACCTAATGTCGGGCACAGCCCGACCGCACTGCGAAAGGGCAAGCCTAGAAGATGTTGTCCGATTGCCGGCGGCAGGCCGCCTCCGAGGAGCGTTTTGAGAGCCGCGATCCGCGGACCAAAGGCCGGGGCAATTCGCGAGCGAGTACAAAAACACCTCTTGACAGGCATGATATACTCGTAGAGATGGTGTAAACACGTGTTATACACCCTGATCTTTGACAATAGTGACAAAAAATGT
>JADYZI010000370.1 GCA_020853255.1 Acidobacteriota bacterium | reverse complement strand
GTGGACGAGAGCGCCCGCAAGATCATAGCCGGGCTCGAACGGTTAGGCTTGCTCAACGAAAGCGGAAAACTGGGTGATCTGAATTACAACTTAGCAGCAGGAAGGAGATAGAACATGGCAATTAGATTAGGAGATACCGCGCCGGATTTTACGGCGGAAACAACGGAAGGAACGATAGATTTCCATGAATGGCTCGGCGATGGCTGGGGAATTTTATTCTCGCATCCGAAAGATTATACGCCGGTGTGCACGACCGAGTTGGGCGAGGCCGCACGGCTCAAACCGCAATTCGACAAGCGAGGCGTAAAAGTTATCGGCCTTAGTGTAGATCCGCTCGACCAGCACGCCGGCTGGGCAAAGGATATAGAAGAAACCCAAGGGACGGCATTGAATTTTCCTGTTATCGCCGATGGCGAACGAGCTGTGTCAAACCTTTACGAAATGATCCATCCGAACGCCAGCGAAACGTTCACGGTCCGTTCGGTGTTTGTGATCGGCCCCGATAAAAAGGTGAAGCTCACTCTCACATATCCGGCAAGTACGGGCAGAAATTTTGATGAGCTGCTTCGTGTGATCGACTCGCTTCAGTTAACAGCAAAATACAGCGTGGCGACGCCGGTCAATTGGAAGGATGGGGAAGACGTGATCATTGCCACATCTGTTTCCGATGAAGACGCGAAGGAGAAATTTCCAGGCGGCTGGACGACCGTAAAGCCGTATCTCCGTTTGACCAAGCAGCCGGATAAGGCGGCCGCGGCGGCGAGCGAGTGATGAAAATTGGAGCCGAGACAATTTGCGCAGAGCTCAACCCTATGCGGCTGCGGGCAGGCCGTCTGTCAAGACTGTTTGTTGCCGGCATAACGCACCGGAGCGGGTCGATCGCGGCCCTTGAATCGGTGCATTTGGCGGACGGTGAGATCCGAGAGTTGACGGGCCGGCTAATGCGACGCCTGGACGAATGCGTCATCGTCTCCACGTGCAATCGCACGGAGATCTATGGCGTAGGCATCGGTCGGCCTTTCATATCGTGTCTGGAGGAACTTGTCGAGTATAAGCTTGCCAAGGGAATCGTCAAAGCAGATGAAATGTTTGCGTTCGCCGGCGAAAAGGCGGCCCGCCACCTCTACCGGGTTGCGGCGAGTATTGATTCAAAGATCGTTGGTGATCCGCAGATCCTCGGCCAGCTTCGCACTGCATATACAGTGGCAGCGGAATGCAATGCGGCCGGGCGCGTGCTGAATCCGCTTTTCCAACGGGCCTTCAAGTTGGGAAAGCGGGTCCGTTCTGATACGGACATTCACCAGGGAGCGGTTTCCATCGCGGGTGCCGCCGTCAGTTTGGCCCAAAGGATGTGCCGCCCGCTTACCGAGAAAACTGCACTCGTGATCGGGGCTGGACAAACAGCGGGTCTTGCGGCGGAAAGTCTGATGAAGCGAGGCGTCGGAAAACTGATCATTGCAAATCGGACAAGGTCGCGGGCTGAAGAGGTCGCCGCGTGGTTAGAGCGACACGAGGGAAAGCGGGTGGACGCAATTGGACTTTCGCGTATCAGCGACGTACTGCCTGGGTCGGATATTGTAATCAGCGCAACCGCGGCAACGGAGCCGATCCTTTGCGAAGGGGATCTTGTGGGGCGTAAACGGCCGGTTTTGCTGATCGATATTGCGATGCCCCGCAACATCGAGCCGGAAGTGGCAGGGTGCCCGAATGTTGTGCTGCGAAACCTTTCCGATCTGAACGACCTGATCGCCGGAAACTATCAAAGGAGGGCCGCGGCCATACCGGTTGTTGAAGGCTTGATCGAATCTGAGCTGGGCAGAGTTTTGTGTGGGCGTCAATCAGAGCTTGTTTCCTGCGGACGATCACGAAGCGAGGTCCTTGCGACATGAAACGAATAATAGTATTCGGTACGCGCGGAAGCGATCTGGCACTGTGGCAAACCGAATTTGTTAAAGAGGCGCTGGAGAAATTGAATCCGGAATTCGGATTTGAAGTTCGCGTTATCGAGACCGCGGGCGATCGCATCCTCGACACGGCAATTTCAAAGATCGGCAGCCCCGGACTTTTTGCGACGGAGATCGAAGACGCTCTACTTGCGGGTGAGATCGACCTGGCAGTTCACAGTTTGAAGGATCTGCCGACGGTTCAGCCGGATGGCTTAGCCCTAGCCGCGGTCGTTGTACGCGAAATGCCGAACGAGGTGTTCATCTCGAAAAAGTATTCGTCGATCTACGATCTGCCGGCCGATGCGGTCGTGGCGACCGGCAGTCTGCGGCGGCGCAGCCAATTGCTGAATCATCGGCCAGATCTGCGAACTATCGAGATCCGCGGGAATGTACCGACGCGGATAGCTGAAGTGTATGATCGCGAAATAGACGGCCTGATCCTTGCATTTGCCGGCGTGCATCGGCTTGGTATGGACAAATATATCCGAGAGATAGTCGCGACTGAAACGATCCTGCCCTCGGCGGGGCAAGCCGCTATCGCTGTTGAAATTCGCAAAGATGACACGCAACTGGCCGTGATCGTTTCTGCGATCAATGACCTATCGATCGCGAAATGTGTTTTTGCCGAAAGAGCATTTCTGCATCGGCTCGACGGCGGATGTCAGGCGCCGATCGGGGCCCTTGCAAGACTTGCTGGTGACGATATTCTGCTGCGAGGCTTTGCGGGCGACCTGGACGGGACAGAGGTTATTCGCGGGTCGCTGCGCGGAAATGCCGCGGAACCGACGATCGTTGGGACCGCACTTGCGGAAATTTTCGAAGACAAAGGAGTGGAAAGGATCCTGGAGAGAGCAAGGAGCGATCTTGCCGCATCGGACCTGGAGGTAATTTGATGAACGTGTTGGTGATCCGTGAGTTTGAAGATTTTAGCCGAATGCTGATTGCGGGCGACGCGACGGTGATCAATTGTCCGACAATTCGGACCTCGCAGAAAGAAGACGTTTTGGACCTCGAAGACAAGCTAAAACGGCTTGACTCGTTCGACGGCATCTTTCTGACCAGCCGAAAGGCTGCCGAGATATTCCGAAAGAAGCATCGCGAATACAACCTTCAGTTTGGCGGCAGGGTTTACGTTTTTGGCAAGCGCGGCTTCAATGTTCTGAAGAACGAGGGTTTTGATCTATATGGCGACGCCGCTGCGGGGACCGTACAGGAAATGCTCGATGCAATAGCACCCACTGAGCTTGCGAATAAGCGTTTCCTCATTATATGCGGCGAAAATGCTCTTCCTACGGTCGTTGACCATCTATCGCCGATCGCGACGGTCGAGAGAACTGTGGTCTATCGCACCGAAACCATGTTGGTCGGGCCGGCACTGCGCGAAAAGGTCGTGGCGCTTGCGAAACGCGGCGAGATCGCACTCGCATGCTTTTTTAGCCCAAGCGGGGCGGCGAGTTTCCTCAGCCAGTTCGGTGCCGGCCTCCTGTGCGGCACCAAGGTCGCTGTGATAGGGAAAACGACAGCTGAATATTTTGCGAGAGCAAATATTCGCGTCGATCTCATCTCAGAAAAACCGGACGCAGCGGACCTTGCAAATGCCGTGCTTAAGTTTCAGCGGTATCGATCTTTGACGGCTGCGGCGCATTAATAAATGAGTAACTTTATCCAAACTGATTTTCGGGTGTCGCGGCTGCGACGCCTTCGGCGCACTGTGGCGTTGCGTGATATGTTCCGCGAGACGCGGCTTGCAAAAAGCGATCTGATCTTTCCGCTATTTGTCGCCACCGGCGAAAATGTAAAGCGTGAGATCACTGCGATGCCGGGCATTTACCAGCTTTCGATCGACAATGTTCTGCGCGAATGCGAGGAGCTTTTGTCCCTCCGGATCAATTCTATCTTGTTGTTTGGAATTCCAGCGGTGAAAGATGAGACCGGTTCGGCGGCGATCGCGCAGGACGGGATCGTGCAGGCTACGGTACGTGCGATCAAAGACCGCTTTCCCGAAATAGTTGTTGTTACCGACGTATGTTTGTGCGCATACACCACGCACGGCCATTGCGGCGTGATCCGCGACGGCGAGGTCGTGAACGATGAATCGGTCGACTTGATCGCCGAACAGGCCCTGACGCATGCACAAAGCGGGGCAAACATTGTCGCGCCTTCGGACATGATGGACGGACGTGTGGCGGCGATCCGGGCGAAACTCGACGAGAACGGGTTTGCGAACACGGCGATCATGGCATATTCGGCAAAGTTTGCGTCGGCATTCTACGGGCCGTTTCGTCAGGCCGCAGATTCGGCCCCACAATTTGGCGATCGAAGATCGTACCAGATGGACGGGGCCAATGCCGATGAAGCCATCCGTGAGATCGCGCTCGATATTCACGAAGGAGCGGATATCGTTATGGTCAAGCCGGCGCTGGCGTATCTCGACATCGTCCGGCGGTCAAAGGACGAGTTCAATGTTCCGGTCGCGGCTTACAATGTTAGCGGGGAGTATTCGATGATCAAGGCGGCGGCGGAACGCGGTTGGATCGACGGCACGGCGGCAATGATGGAAGCCTTGACCTCGATCAAGCGGGCCGGGGCGGACGTAATTGTTACATACTTTGCAAAAGAGGCGGCGACGGAATTGGACAAATGAACACGGTCAAGAGCAAACAACTATTTGCTGAGGCAAAACTGCATATACCCGGCGGCGTAAACTCGCCCGTCCGGGCATTTAACGCTGTCGGCGGTGGTCCGCTGTACATCAAGAAAGCCAAAGGCCCGCGTTTGTGGGACGCGGACGGGAATGAGTTTATCGATTACGTTGGTGCCTGGGGGCCGATGATACTTGGGCACGCGCATGATCGGGTCGTCGAGGCCGTCAAACGAGCGGTCGAGGACGGAACAACCTTTGGCGCCTGCTGCGAGCGTGAGATCGAACTTGCCAGGTTGATAAAACGCTTTGTGCCGTCGGCCGAATCGGTCAGGATGGTAAACTCCGGGACCGAGGCGACAATGAGCGCGATGCGTCTCGCACGGGCCTTCACCGGCCGCAACAAGATCATCAAGTTCGAGGGCTGTTATCACGGCCACGGCGATTCGTTTTTGATCAAGGCCGGATCGGGCGTCGCAACACTCAGTTTGCCCGACAGCCCGGGTGTAACGCGTTCGGCTGCGAACGATACGCTAACCGCCCGTTTCAACGATATTGGATCGGTCCAAGGTGTTATTCAGCGGCATAAAGGCGAGATAGCCGCCGTTTTTATCGAACCGGTCGCCGGGAACATGGGCTGTGTCCCGGCTGATCGAAATTTCCTGCAGGCCCTGCGGGACCTTTGTACTGAGGAAAAGATCATTCTGATCTTTGACGAGGTGATGACGGGATTTCGGCTTGCACGCGGCGGAGCACAAGAGATCTTTGGTATCACACCAGACCTTACGACGTTTGGAAAGATCATCGGCGGTGGTTTGCCCGTCGGTGCTTACGGCGGCCGTCGTGAGATCATGGAGATGATCGCCCCAGCGGGGCCGGTTTATCAGGCCGGGACGTTCTCAGGCAACCCGGTCACGATGGCGGCGGGAATCGAGACCTTAGAGATAATTGACGAAACGCCAGAGTTTTATGACCGGCTCGAAGAAAAAGGAAAATACTTTGCCGACGGCATTGAGCATGCATTCAACGACGCGGGCCGGAAATATACCTTGAACCGCGTGGGTTCGATGTTCACACTGTTTTTTACCGAGAGTGCTGTCACCGATTTTGATTCCGCGAAGACTGCGGACACCTCGATGTTTGCATCTTTTTTCCGATCGATGCTCGCCAACGGGATATATTTGCCTCCATCACAATTCGAATCCGTGTTCGTCTCGGCGGTACATGATAATGCCGACCTGAACGAAACGCTGTCAGCGATCACCAGATCCCTCCAAAGTATCAATTCCTAACAAGGTCCATTCTTACTAGTGGGCCGAAGGACCAGTCAGATCTCTTCAAAATGCCTAGCCCGACGACGGTGAAGTTCAGAGACGTAGGAAACACTTACACAATTCGCGTGAAAACACCGTCGCACGAAGGTGATCGATCTAATATACTCTAGTCGTCTAGTCGTTTAACGGAAACCCGCGTTGCGGAGGTCGAGACATAAAGATCGCAGATCACCGCGACTTGTATTGGATATTTTAAAACGAGGATCAGGCCGGGGGCGGTTTGAACATGAGTAGCCGGGTCACTCGTTCGAAAAATGGGGGCGCTGAGGTACCAAGGTTCATGAAGATCTTGATCGCTTACGATGGCTCGGGATACTCGCGAAATACCCTGGATGACCTTCGGCGGGCCGGCTTGCCGAATAAGGCAAAGGCCGTGATCATTTCAGTTTCCGAAGTCTGGCTGCGAGCGAAGATAGGCGAAGTCAACAGCGATACGTCGCAAGACAACGAGATCCTCGATTATATCCGCAAACACTCCGAGCAAATAGATAGAAATCTTTCAGAGACGAATGCGGTCCTGATCGAAGCAAGGACTGAACTGCAGGATCATTTCCCCGGCTGGACGATCGAAGTTGAATCCGCAATAGGCTCGCCCGCTCAAATGATCCTGGAAAGGTCTGCGGCCTTACGGCCGGACATGATCGCAATCGGCCCTCGAGGGCTCTCCTCCGCAAGTATATCCGGGTTGGGAAGCATTGCGCAGAACGTTATTTCATACACCCCATTCTCAGTGCGTATTGGCCGAGGAGACCCGGCAAGCGAGACCGACCAGCCAAAAATTATCATTTGTTTTGATGGCTCGCCGTGCTCAGTGGAAGCGGTCAATACCGCCGCGTTACGAAACTGGCACGGCCATCCAGAGATCCGTCTTTTGGTCGTGACGGACCCATTGGACGCATTGATACCAGGAAGGGCCTTTCGCGTGGTCCCGGGCGTTCCAGAAAACAGGACGAGAGGCGAAGAAAAATGGGTTAGAGCTTTAGCTGAACGGGCTTTATGTACGCTTCGGGACGCAGGCTTGACGGCTTCGATGCAAACATACAGCGGTAACCCCCGGATCATTCTGGTCAACGCGTCGCACGAATGGAGGGCTGACACGATATTCGTTGGAATGAACTCCCGACGATCACATTGGCTGGGCTGCGTAGCATCGGCCGTTGCGTCACGAGCTTCATGTTCGGTCGAGGTCATTTCAAGGAAAGTTACCGATGAATCCAGGAATAAATGGAAACAATGACTAGATCAACTCACGGAATATCCGGCATGCTTAAAAATTTTGTTAAGCCCGGCAATATTGAACAACCAATTCGCGGCGAGATATTCAGCGCCGAAAAATTTGAACAATTTGCCGCGGCCCTCGCCAAGGAGCATAAGGCCGCGGACCAGCCCAAAAGATATAAATTGCTGCGTCCACGCCTTAAAGATAACGGCAAGGTCCTGCTTGGAGCGTACTATTCATTGGCAAATGCAATTCGTGAAGAGCGATCGGTCTCTCCGGCGGCGGAATGGTTGGTCGACAACTTTCATATTGTGGAAGAACAGCTTCGTGAGATCCACGAAGACCTGCCTCCGGGTTACTATCGTGAATTGCCAAAATTGGCAAATGGTGAGTTTGCGGGTTATCCGCGTATCTATGCCATCGCGATGTCGATCATCGCCCATACCGACAGTCGGCTCGATGTCGAAGCCCTGGAAAGATTCCTGCGGTCCTACCAGGCCGTCACACCGCTGACGATCGGCGAACTTTGGGCGATCGCCATCACGCTCAGGATCGTTCTTATTGAAAACCTGCGTCGGTTTGCATGGCGGATAATTCAGTCGCGTGAAGCTCGCGAAGAAGCAGAGAAGCTGGCCGACGAACTGATGGAAATTGCCGGCAAACGGCCCGAAGAGGTTTTGCAATTTGTTACGCAACATCTCGATAAACGAACAGAATTCGAGACTGCCTTTGTCGAAAGGTTTACGTGCCAGCTACGCGACCGGGACCTCGCCATCGCGCCCGCGTATGAATGGCTGGCAAACAAGCTGCATGAGCGTGGTTCGAGCATCGAGCTGTCAGTTGAGACCGAGTACCAACTGCAGGCAGTCGCCCAGGTTACGGTTGGGAACATTATCACGAGTATGCGTCTTCTTTCGACGATCGATTGGAGAACATTCTTTGAAAGCGTCAGTTTGATCGATCCGCTTTTCAGCAAAGACCCAGCAAAGATCTATTCAAAGATGACGTTCGGTACGCGCAATCGTTACCGTGAGGTGGTTGAGCGGATCGCAAGGCGCACCAAAGCAGATGAATTAAGGGTTGCACGGAAAGTCGTCGAAAAGTCCCAAGGCGCCCGCCGCCGCGATGCCTCGGATCGGCGGCGCTCGCATATTGGCTTTTATTTAATAGATAAAGGTGTCTCGGAGATCGAGAAAGAATTCCAATATCGTCCTGAGATCGCGGAAAAGCTTGTTTTTTTCATATTGCGGCATCCGACCTTTTCTTACCTCGGATCAGCCGCGGTGTTGACGGCACTGGTCGTTCTGCTTTTGGCTTACTCGGCCGCCTATCTCGGAGCGGGCCTTCCGTTGACCATTGCTTTCGCGGTGCTTTCTATCATTCCGGCCAGCGATCTGGCACTGAGCGTTCTAAATTGGGATTTTGCACGAATGGTCCCGCCGCGCATCCTTCCGCAAATAGATACAACTACAGGTATTCCGGACGAGGCGCGAACATTTGTCGTAATTCCTACTCTATTGTCCAGTCCATCTGTTGTTGCAGAGTTGCTTGAAAAACTGGAGGTCTATAGTCTTGCGAATCAGGACAACAACTTATACTTCGCTTTGCTCACTGACTTTTCAGACGCTTTGGCCGAAGAACTGGCGGAAGATTCAGAGATCATTAAAGCGGCACGTGACGGGATCAAAGCATTAAATCAAAAATATGAGCAAACAAAGTATGAAAAATTCTATCTCTTTCACCGCCGGCGCCAATGGAATGAAGGCGAGCAAAAATGGATGGGGTCGGAACGGAAACGCGGCAAACTGGAGGAGTTTAATACACTGCTGCGGGGCGACGGAGAAACGAGTTATACGGAAATTCTTGCTGACAAGAAATTTCTGAAGCAGATCAAATATGTCATCACGCTTGATTCGGACACGCAATTACCGCGCGATGCCGCGCACAGCCTTATTGGTATCGCGGTGCATCCGCTCAATCGTCCGAAATTTGACGAAAATTTGCAGCGGGTCATTCAGGGCTATGCCATTCTGCAGCCGCGTATCAGCATTTCACTGCAAAGCGCGTCACGTTCCTATTTTGCCCGCATCTTTTCTGGGAATACCGGCATTGATCCATATACAACAGCGGCCTCAGACGTTTACCAAGATCTGTTTGGAGAGGGAAGTTTTGTTGGTAAAGGGCTCTATGATGTTGATGCGTTTCGCGCGGCGCTAAAGGGTCGGGTACCTGAGAATTCTCTGCTTAGCCATGATCTTTTCGAAGGCTTGTACGCCCGTTGCGGGTTGGTGTCCGATGTCGAACTCCTAGACGATTTTCCAGCTCATTATGACAGCTTCACAGAGCGATCGCATCGTTGGGTACGCGGCGACTGGCAAATCGCCAGATGGATATTTCCGTGGATAAAAAACGCGAATGGGAAAAGCGTGAGGAATGACCTTTCCGCTATTTCACGGTGGAAGATCCTTGATAATTTGCGCAGAAGTTTAGTTGCCCCGGCTATTTTCCTCTGGCTGCTGGCAGTATGGACAGTGATTCCAGGCTCGCCGCTTTTGTGGACGCTTTTTATTATTGTGGTGCTTGCGTTTCCGGTCTATGCACATCTCCAGACCAACCTATTGACACACCCCCGCGGCATTCCGTGGACGAGCCATTTTTGGACTGTCTTAGGTGATGTCCGGACGAACACGCTCCAGGTATTGTTTTTGATAGTGGTACTTGCTCATCAGGCGCATTCAAATTGTGATGCCATCGTACGCACCCTTTACCGCAAGATCATCTCACACAAAGCATTGTTGGAATGGAAAACGGCGGCCCAAAGCGAAAGAGAGCGTCCGCACGGCCAGGCGGCACTTTTGTGGTCAATGTGGGCCTCAACGCTTTTGTCATTGATCGCGGTACCGATCGTGTTTTGGTTTCGTCCATCGGCCGGGTTGGCTGCGGGACCATTTTTACTCCTTTGGGTCCTTGCGCCTTTCGTCGCCTACCGGATCAGTTTCGCACCGCGGAGCAAACAGGTACAGCTGAGTATGGCCGACGCCAGGATGGCACGATCGATCGCCCGACGTACCTGGCGATTTTTTGAAACCTTCGTCGGCGATAATTCAAATTGGCTCCCGCCT
This sequence comes from Acidobacteriota bacterium, assembly GCA_020853255.1. The sequence continues at coordinate 17,116 of JADYZI010000370.1, read as the reverse complement.
GACAACTTTCAGGAAGACCCGCAGCCAAAGATCGCTCATCGTACCTCGCCGACAAATATCGGCCTATACTTCTTGTCCACAATTTCCGCGTATGACCTTGGTTATATCGGCGTACTTGAACTTATAGAGAGGCTCGGGTTTACGTTTGCCACCCTCGAAAAACTCGTGAAGGTCCGTGGTCATTATTTGAATTGGTATGACACGCAATCGCTTGCTCCTCTTTCGCCACGCTATATTTCAACCGTCGATAGCGGGAATTTGGCGGGCCATCTGCTTGCGGTCAAGCAGGCGGTCACCGAGATCGCGGGGCAAAAGCTATTTCGATCAGATGTAATTGACGGATTGAGCGATACACTTGAATTGATACGCGAAGAAGCGAAGCAATTCAATATCGTCAGCAAGCGAACGGAGGCCGTGACGATCAAGCAGCTTCAGGCTGAGATAGGTACATGTGTCCGGCTATTGGCGAGCGGGCCGCACGAGACAACCGGTGACTGGGTTAACCTGTCTGACTCCCTGATCGCACATGCTGTTGCCATCGGCGACATCATCGGAGTGTTGTCGCAGGAACACGGCGAGGCGGATTTTCATGAACTAAGGTCCTGGTCAAATGACCTGTCGCACCAAACACAGCGATATCGTCAGGAGATCAGTACATTGATCCCATGGCAAGAACGCGATATTTCCCACCTTTTCGAGATCATAGGGCCAAACTTTCCGGCGATCCGGCAGGAACTTGGGAAGATAACCGAGCTACTCAAGCCGATACCTCCGCTATCTGAACTACCCGAACTGTACGAAGACCTTCGGTCCGTGCTCCTCGGCATCGAGGAAGGGATCGCCAATTCGGGAAAGGGCGATCCGGACCCGGCGGCGGCATTGAAGGCCATCGAGACCCTGCTGGCAAAGCTCAAGACAGCCGAGCAAGCAGCGCAGTCAGCCGCCGTAGATCTGAACTCCCTCGCCGCTCAAAGTGCTGAGATCGTCGATGAGATGAAGTTCGATTTTCTCTTTGACGAACAGAGGAAGATCTTTTCGATCGGATACAACGTCGATCTAGAACGAAGAGATAATTCGTATTATGACCTGCTTGCTTCTGAAGCACGGCTAACGAGTTTTGTGGCGATAGCAAAGGATGAGATCGCCCAGGAGCATTGGTTCCGGCTCGGCAGGCCGCTTACTCCTGTGGATTCAAGCCGGGCCCTTGTTTCTTGGACTGGAACGATGTTCGAGTATCTAATGCCTATCTTGGTGATGCGCGACGTTGATGGAACTCTTCTAAACCAAACCTATAAGGCGGTCGTTACACGGCAGATCGAATACGGTGCACAAAACAAAATTCCCTGGGGCATGTCGGAGTCGGCGTATAACGCGCGTGATATGCAGCTCAATTATCAATATCGGGCATTTGGTGTTCCGGGTCTTGGCCTAATACGCGGATTGAGCGAAGATCTCGTGATCGCACCTTATGCAACGGCGCTCGGGGCCTTAGTTTCGCCGCAATCAGCGATGGAAAATTTTCGCCATCTGGTACGGGAAAATACTCTGTCTCGATATGGATTTTACGAATCAATAGACTATACCCCGCTGCGATTGCCGCCCGGCAAGGAAAAGGCCGTGGTCCTCACCTATATGGCACATCATCAGGGAATGATCATGGTCGCGCTTAACAATTTGATCAACAGGGACATAATGCAGGACCGTTTTCACACGGAACCGCTTGTCCAGGCAACAGAACTTCTGCTTCAGGAACGAATACCGCAAGGTGCGGCGGCCTGGCATCCGCGTGCTGAAGAGGTTTTGTCGGGCAGCGTGAACCGTCAGATCTCCGACCGCATTACGCGAACGTTCGATACACCAGACCTGACGACCCCGCGCGTACAGATAGTCTCAAATGGTTCGTACTCGGTAATGGTCACGAATTCCGGTGCGGGCTATTCAATGTATAACGAGCTGGCTGTTACCCGTTGGCGCGAGGATACGACCCGCGATTCGTCAGGCAGTTTCATATACCTGCGTGACATAGCGAGCGGCGACGTATGGTCCGCCGGACACCAGCCGGTTGGTAAGCGGGCACGGTTTTACGAAGTTTCGTTCTCTGAAGATAAGGCCGTGATCCGGCGGCGTGACAACAAGATCGCGACGACGACTGAAATAATCGTCTCACCTGAAGATAGTGCGGAGATCAGGCGAGTTTCGATCACTAACAACGGGCCCGATGTTCGCGAGATTGAAATAACCAGCTATTCGGAAATAGTTTTGGCCCCGCGGTTGGCCGATGCTGCGCATCCGGCATTCAGCAATCTGTCTATAGAAACGGAATTCAATTCAGCCGAGAGTTCGCTTATCGCCCAGCGCCGGCCGCGAACTGAAACCGACGAGGTGATCCTGGCGGTCCACACCATCGCAACAGATGGCGATACGATAGGGGCGGTTCAATACGAAACGGACCGGTCGCGCTTTCTTGGCCGCGGACATGATACGCGTGAGCCGGTTGCCGTGGTCGAGGACCGGCCGCTGTCGAATACGGTAGGGGCCGTTTTGGACCCCATCTTTTCTCTTCGCCGGTGCATTCGCGTCAAGCCACGCGAAACCGTTCGCATATCTTTTGCGACGGCGGTGGCCCATTCGTATGACGAAGCGATGCGGCTGGCCGATAAATACTGTGATGTTCAGATCTTCGAGCGTGAAGCCGCATTGGCGTGGACGCGGGCCCAGGTCGAAATGCGCCACTTAAAGATCGATCCGGAAAACGCTTATCTATTTCAGCGACTTGCCGCTCACATTCTATATTCTGACGCGGCACTGCGTGCACGTTCTGCGGTCCTGGCGCTCAATACGAAAGCACAGTCTGACCTCTGGGCCTACGGCATCGGCGGCGACCTGCCGATCGTCCTCATTCGTATAAATCGCGGCGACGACCTGGCCAAGATCAAGCAGATCCTCCGTGCCCATGAATACCTGCGTTTGAAGGGGTTGATCTTTGATCTGCTGATCCTGAACGACCTTCCGTCGAGCTATCTGCAATCGCTCCATGACGAATTGTTAAATCTTGTTCGAACGACCGGCCAAGCGGACCTGCTTGACAAGAATGGCGGCATTTTTATCAAACGATCGGATCAGATCCCGGAAGCGGACCGAATACTTTTACACACGGTTGCCCGTGTTGTGATCGTCGCCGACCGCGGGAACCTCGAAGACGAGATCCTGCGGCGGCCGGTCGAGTCAAAATTGCCGAAGGACCTCGTTGCCCGGTCGCCCCAACCTGTGTATTCAGAGCCTCCGAGTACGACCCCGGACCTGTCATTCTTTAACGGACTCGGCGGTTTTGGAAACGGCGGGCGAGAATACGTCACGATTCTTGACGAAGGCCAGCGGACGCCAGCGCCGTGGCTCAATGTTATTGCAAACGACCAGTCATTTGGTTTTCAAGTGTCGGAAACCGGCTCCGGGTTTACCTGGTCGATCAACAGTCGTGAGAATCGTTTGACTCCATGGTCAAACGATGCGGTTAGTGATCCGCCGGGCGAGATGATCTATCTGCGGGATGAAGAAACGGGGGCGATCTGGACGCCGACACCCTTGCCGATCCGCGAGGCTGGGTCATACACGATCACGCATGGTCACGGCTATTCCAAATTTGCGCATATAAGTCATGGCGTCGAGCACGAGCTCACATTATTTGTGCCGCTTGACGGACCTGTCAAGATCTCACTTCTGCGGCTGCGCAACCAGTCGAAACGAAAACGAAAACTAACGGTCACCAACTACAACGAACTCGTTTTGGGCTTCGACCGAAGCCGGACGGTCCCTTACGTTGTTACTGAGACAAGCGTGGACGGCCGTTATGTGCGGGCACGCAATCGGTACAACAATGAATTTGCGGAACGAGTTGCCTTTATCGCTACGGATCAACCATTAAGTTCATTGACGTGTGACAGAAAGGAGTTCATCGGAAGGAACGGAAACCTCCGTCAGCCCGCTGCATTAGGGCGTGAAAAGCTATCCGGCCGAGTGGGCGCCGGGCTGGACCCGTGCGCCGCATTGCAAACAACAGTTGAACTTGACCCGGACGCCGAGATAGAAATGGTCTTTTTGATCGGGGAAGCGGGATCGGACGAGGAAGTTGATGGAGTGGTCTCACGCTTTCGTGAACTCTCCGAAGTTAAAGCATCTTTCGATAAGGTCGTCGATCACTGGGAGAAAATGCTTGGCACGATCGAAATTCGCACGCCTGACATTGCATTGAACACACTGGTAAATCGATGGCTGTTGTATCAAACGCTGGCATGCCGTGTATGGGCCCGCTCTGCATTTTATCAATCAGGCGGAGCTTTTGGTTTCCGCGATCAACTGCAGGATGTGATGTCGCTTGTTTACGCAAAGCCGAAAATTGCGCGTGAGCAGATCCTTATCGCGTCCGCACGCCAGTTCAAGGAAGGCGACGTTCAGCATTGGTGGCACCCGCCGACGGGCCGCGGGGTACGTACCCGAATTTCAGACGATCTGCTTTGGCTGCCGTTCGTTGCGAGCTTTTATATCAAGGTGACCGGCGACGCGTCCTTGCTGGATGAGGTAGTTCCGTTTATCGAAGCTCCGCTTCTTAAGGACGGCGAGACCGATTCTTACACACAGCCAACTATTTCATCCGAATCGGCCACTGTATTGGAGCATTGCCTTCGTGCTATCGATAGAAGCATACCCGTCGGCATACACGGCTTGCCTTTAATGGGTTCCGGCGATTGGAACGATGGCATGAACTTTGTCGGGCACGAAGGCAAGGGCGAAAGTGTGTGGGTCGGATGGTTTTTACTCAATACGCTCAATGATGTTATTCCTCTCCTTGCCGGGCGCAACGAGGCGGACCGGGAAAGCAAGTATCGCGAGCATGTTAAGGATCTGAAAACTGCTCTTGAAGAGAACGCATGGGACGGAAATTGGTATCGCCGTGCTTATTTCGACGACGGTACGGCGTTGGGTTCAGCGGAAAATGACGAATGCCGGATCGATTCGATCGCCCAGGCATGGAGTGTTATTTCCGGCGGCGGCAATTTGCACCAGGCGACGCGGGCAATGACCTCGGTTGATGAATACCTGATCCGTCCGGGAGACGGCCTGGTGCTATTGTTTACTCCGCCGTTTGATAAAGGAAAACTGAATCCCGGATATATCAAAGGATATCTTCCAGGCGTTCGCGAGAATGGCGGCCAATATACTCACGCCGCAATGTGGACGATCATCGCATACGCGTTGCTCGGAGATGGAGATAAGGTCGGAGAACTATTCTCTCTGCTCAACCCAATCAATCACACGGGTACACGCGCGGGCCTTCATAAATACAAGGTTGAACCATACGTTTTGGCGGGTGATGTTTACAGCGAGCCACAGCACATCGGCCGCGGAGGCTGGACCTGGTACACGGGTTCCGCAAGCTGGATGTATCGGACCGCGCTTGAATCGATGCTCGGTTTTCATCTGCGAGGTGAAAAGCTGACGATCGATCCGTGCATTCCGCGCGGCTGGCGCGATCTTGAGATCGATTATCGTCACGGCGATGCGCTGTATCAGATCAAGGTCGAGAACCCTTCATGCGTTTGTCGAGGTGTCGCCGAGGTCCGGCTCGATTCCAAAATCTTAGCGTCCAATGAAATACCATTGACCGCCCATGGTCAGACACATCAGGTGTTAGTCGTGCTCGGTGAACCGAAAAATACTTGAAAGAACCGTTCGGGCGCTAAAGCGATCTTCGTCGGCCACGCCACACTGACATATCCCTCACCACGCGCGGCCGCCGATAAAAAGGCGGCCTCAATGTCCCATTGAGTACATAGAATTAGATTTTTAGATATTAAACTCGAAGAACGTGTGTATGAATGACATTCTCCGGTATTTCGTGAGTTGTTCGGTTCAGGAGTTACGCGAGTAATCACGTACATTTTTCGCGTAATAACACTCTCGCGGATGCAAATACAACTGAATAAACTTTAGATAACATGGCACGAAGATCATGCTGAGCAAAGAAAAGGGGGCACAGAAGGGAAGGTGAAATTCTTTAGATTATTGCTATCGCTGCACAGCCTAAGGCTGATCGTTATGTTAGTCCTTGCGATGACATATCTGACAAGGACGGCTCCAATTAGCTCGAATAAGACCGATGGCGTGAAGCACGAAGCTAGCCAGGTCGCGAGCGAGGACGGTAATAGATTGATAGCCGACAATGCGGGACCGCCGGAAGGAAAGATCGAGATCAATACAATGCCGACCGAATGAACCGATCGAACGAGGTGAGTGCCGTCATTACGTTGGGTGGTGACGGACACAACCCGAGACTATAAGGAGGGCTTATGAAATCGACGCGGAAACTTTCTGAACTTGGCCAAAGCATTTGGCTCGATAACATTACCAGAGGCCTTCTGGCCAGCGGAACTCTTAGCGAGTACATCCGGGATTTCTCAGTCACCGGCCTTACATCTAATCCGTCGATCTTCGACCACGCTATCAGAAATAGTCACGACTATGACGACGATATCCGCCAAAAATTGAAGGAAGGCAAATCAGGCGAAGAACTCTTGTTCGAGCTCGAGTTGGAAGACCTAAGAGAGGCTGCTGATCTGTTTCGGCCCGTCCATGATGAGACGAGCGGAGTTGACGGTTGGGCATCGCTTGAGGTTTCGCCTATACTGGCTGACGATGCTGCCGGTACGATCGCGGCCGCAAAGGAACTTTTCGCGAGTGCTGACCGGCCAAATGTCATCATCAAGATCCCGGGAACAAAAGCGGGTGTTACCGCGATCGAAGAATCGATATTCGCGGGCGTGCCGATAAACGTAACGCTGCTGTTTTCCAAGGAACAATATCTAGCGTCGGCCGAGGCGTATCTACGCGGGATCGAGCGACGCTTGGCCGCTGGCCTGAGATCGGACGTTTCATCCGTCGCATCGTTGTTTGTCAGCCGGTGGGATGTAGCCGTGGCAGGAAAGGTACCAGGTACACTTCGCGATCAGCTAGGTATTGCTGTCGCTCGGCAAACGTATAAGGCATACCGCGAGTTATTGGATTCGCCGCGATGGCAGCATATCTTCAATGCCGGTACTCGCCCGCAGCGGTTATTGTGGGCCAGCACTGGTACAAAGGATCCAAATGCCTCGGATGTTCTTTATGTCGAAGCATTGATCGCACCGCTTACGATCAACACATTGCCCGACACCACGCTTAAAGCATTCGCCGATCATGGTCAGGTCGGGCCAATGATGCCGGAAGACGGCGGCGATTGCGAGGCCGTTCTCGCCAAGTTCGCTGAAGCCGGCATTGACACGGAAATACTTGCGGACCAACTCCAAAAGGAAGGTGCGGCAAAGTTCGTCAAAGCCTGGAACGACTTGCTCGGATCAACAATGTCCAAGGGCGATCAGCTTAAAAAAGCCGGTTCTAGTGGACTGTAACAATTGAGCCGCAAGTACTTTGTGCTCTTTGTGTCTTCAAGTTGGTGTGCTTTGTGTCAAGAAAAATTGTTAACACAAAAGTCGCCTGGACGGGATACAACGTCCGCAAACAAGAAGAGATCTGCAAGAAATTACTTCGAGATTATTTGTTACAGTCCGCTGGTAATTGAACCGACAAATGGACATGAGATAATGAGAATCATGAAGACGGCAGCATCAACAACAGAAGTCGCGAAAAATGTGAGTCCGCTGGCCGGAAAGCCGGCGGACGCCTCTATGCTGGTAAACGTTCCACGGCTTGTCACGGCTTACTATACCGAGACGCCTGATGCAGGCGTACGGGAACAGCGGGTTGCATTCGGCACTTCGGGGCATCGCGGTTCGGCATTCGACAAGGCTTTTAACGAGCGGCACATTCTTGCAATAACTCAGGCGATCTGTTTGTACCGAAAGTCAAAAAAGATCGATGGCCCATTGTTCCTGGGTATGGATACCCATGCGCTTTCTACACCGGCCCATGCAACCGCTCTCGAGGTACTGGCGGCAAACGGTGTCGAGGTGATGATCGCGGAAGGTGACGAATATACTCCGACGCCCGCGATATCGCACGCCATCCTGACTTACAACAAAGGCCGGAAAAAAGGCCTTGCCGACGGGATCGTGATAACCCCGTCTCACAATCCGCCTGACGATGGCGGCTTCAAGTATAACCCGCCTCACGGCGGTCCGGCCGAGGCGCCCATAACTAACTGGATCGAGTCGAAAGCAAACGAACTTCTGGAAGCCGGCCTTCGCGGCGTTAACAGGATCGCATACGAGCGGGCGTTAAACGCCGCAACCACCCATCGGCACAATTATGCTGACTCTTACACACGCGATCTCACCAACGTCATCGATATAGAGGCAATTCGCGGCGCGACGATCAAGATCGGCGTCGATCCGCTTGGTGGGGCAGGCGTTCACTATTGGCCGCAAATTGGAGAGCGATATGGCCTCGATCTAACTGTCGTAAATTCAATCGTCGATCCAACGTTTCGATTCATGACGGTCGATTGGGACGGCAAGATACGAATGGACCCGTCATCGCCGTATGCGATGCAAGGGCTGATCGGCCTGAAGGATAAGTTCGACATTGCCTTTGCCTGCGATACGGACCATGACCGGCATGGGATAGTAACGCGAAGCGCCGGCTTGCTTCAGCCGAATCACTACCTTTCGGCGGCGATCTATTATCTCTTCCGGCATCGGCCAAACTGGAGCAAAGATGCCGCGGTTGGCAAAACTCTCGTCAGCAGCCAGATGATCGATCGCGTCGCCGCAAAAGTTGGACGCAGTCTCTATGAGGTGCCGGTTGGTTTCAAATGGTTTGTGGACGGATTGCTACATGGTTTGCTTGGCTTTGGCGGCGAAGAAAGTGCGGGTGCTTCATTTCTACGGCTTGACGGTTCCGTTTGGACGACTGACAAGGATGGAATAGTACCGGCCTTGCTTGCTGCTGAGATGACGGCACGGACTGGCCGCGACCCGGGTGAGATCTATCAGGAACTTGCGGCCGAATTCGGCGAACCGGTTTACGAACGGATAGATGCACCGGCCACACCTGAACAAAAGGCGATTTTGAAGGACCTGTCGGCCGCTCAGGTGAAAATCAAAGAGCTTGCCGGTGAAAAGATCGAGGCCGTGCTCACCACGGCTCCGGGCAACGGCGAGCGAATCGGCGGGTTGAAAGTTGCGGCTAAAAATGGATGGTTCGCCGCCAGGCCTTCTGGCACGGAAAGTATATACAAGATCTACGCAGAAAGCTTTCAGGGCGAAGACCATCTGCGGCGGATCCAGGACGAAGCACAGGCCATTGTCACCAAGGCGATCGGTCGATCAACGGCAAAGTAAAGAAATGAAAAAGAAACGCAGCTCAAAGATCACGTGTTTGTTTCTGGACATTGGCGGCGTATTGCTCACGGACGGTTGGAATACAGAGTTTCGAGAACAGGCGGCCGCAAAGTTTGGTCTCGACTTTGCCGAAATGGAGGATCGCCATCGACTTGTATTCGGGGTTTACGAGGAAGGAAAACTCTCGCTCGACGAATATCTGGATCGAACAGTGTTCTACGAGCAGCGTCAGTTTACGCACGGCCAATTCAAGGAATTTATGTTCGCATGCTCCAAGGCCGATGCTGAGATGATCGAATTGGTACGCATGCTCAAGGCACAGTACCATTTGAAAGCGATAGTCGTCAGCAATGAAGCACGCGAGTTAAATGCGTTTAGGATCCACAAATTTCGCTTGGCTGAATTTATTGATGCCTTTGTGTCGTCTTGCTTTGTCGGCATGCGAAAACCGGATGCGGAAATCTTTCGTCTTGCTCTGGATATCGCACAAGTGCCCGCGGAGCAGATCGTCTATCTCGAAAATACGGCGATGTATGTCGATATTGCGGATTCATTCGGCATAAACAGCATTCATCACGTGGACCATGGATCGACCTGTATAAAATTGGAGGCGTTTGGATTGATAGGCGACATCGCGACTGACATGGTGAGTGCCTGAAGATGACTGCGAAGGCAACAACGTTGAGCAAGGATGAAGGCTTGCCTGGAACTCCACGCTTCGGGATCATGCGTTACAACGCCAAAGTTTTACTGCTGATCGCCTCGCCTTTATTTTTGATGGTTGCAGCCGCCTATATTCAGTGGGCGACGTTCGGACTGCCAGCGTTAAATTCAGCCGCGACAATGACGCCTGAAACGGCGGTTGGTCCGTTTGGTTTCCCGGCATGGCTGCGGATCACCCATTATGTCAACTTCTTTTTTATTATCCTGCTCGTCCGCAGCGGCCTGCAGATATTGATGGACCACCCGCGGTTATACTGGAATGTCCATTGCACACCCGGCACCGAGTGGCTCAGGTTCACGCCGATCGAAGTTCCTAAAGATCGTGTCTGGACGGCCAAGGACGACTCTCGCTACATTTCGCCATGGATCGGCCTGCCCGGTTACCGGCACACCATCGGAATGGCAAGGCACTGGCATTTTCTGAGTGTGCTTTTTTGGGTGGCGAATGGAATTGTCTATGCGGTACTCTTGTTCGCGACCGGCCATTGGCGACGGCTGGTGCCGGAATCGTGGCAGATCATCCCCGATGCCTGGGCATTTTTTGTCCATTATGCCACTTTCCATCTGCCCCCGGAGCCCAATACCTTTTATCATTACAATGCTCTCCAGCAACTGGCCTATTTTGGTGTCGTGTTCGTTTTGGCACCGCTTGCGATATTGACCGGGCCGTCGATGTCGCCGGCGCTGACGAACCGTTTCAAATGGTATCCGGAACTGCCCGGCAACCGGCAGGTCGGGCGGTCGCTGCATTTTCTCGTAATGTGTGCTTTCGTCGTTTTCCTCATCGGCCATGTGGCTATGGTGGCGATCACTGGTCTTGTCAGAAACATGAACCACATCGTCACCGGCACCGATGACATAGTTTTGGCCGGGGTTTATCTTGGAGTATTGGGGATCGCCGTTATCGCGGCGGTCAATATATTGGCCAATTGGCTGGCATGGCGGAGGCCGCGCTTGGTGCAGCATGTGGCCAAAGCGCTTGTGTCGCCGGTAATGTCGATGCTTCTGAACCGCGGCGCCCCGCAGGCCGAGTTTCAACGCGAGGATATTTCGCCGTTCCTTTGGGCAAACGGCAAGATGCCGACAAGTGAAGAATGGACGACGCTGGCGGATGGCGATTTTAAGAACTATCGTTTGAAGGTTAATGGCCTGGTCGAAAATCCGGTCGAATTATCATTGGATGAGCTCCGGGCTATGGACTCGAAAACGCAGATAACACTGCACCATTGTATTCAGGGCTGGTCTGGAATTGCCGCATGGACCGGTTTGCCGATGGGAGACCTTATCCGAATCGTCAAGCCGCAGCCGAATGCAAAGGCGGTCGTTTTCCACTCGTTCGGCGACGGCGTCGCGCTCCACGATGGCGTCGAGGACATTCGCTATTACGACAGCTTGTCGATGGAGAATGCCGAAAATCCGCAAACTTTGCTGGCGTATGAGATGAACTACGAACCGCTTGCGCAACTGCACGGCGCACCTTTGCGTCTGAGGGTCGAGAATCAACTTGGTTTTAAAATGGTCAAGTGGATCCGGTCGATCGAGTTTGTCGATCGAGTAAGATCTGTAGGTGAGGGCGAAGGCGGATTCGCGGAGGACTACGAATATTTCGGCGAGTTGGCGAATATCTAACTTTATGCAGATCGCAAGAAGCAATAAACTAAACGCGAAGCATCTGTAGGATCAGTATTTAGGCTGATCCCGAGGAGTTTGAAATGTTCGTTGGACACTATGGACCAAGTTTTGCGATCAAGGCAGTTCGACCAGCGATCCCGCTCTGGCTGCTCTTCATTTCAGTTCAGTTTATTGATGTTGTCTGGTCGATCTTGATATTGCTCGGGATCGAGAAGGCCCGAATTGTTCCGGGAATAACCGCCTCAAATCCATTTGACCTCTATTACATGCCGTACACGCATAGTATGGTCGCCGCGATCTTATGGTCGATCGCGGTAGGAGTGCTCTGCAAGACTATTTTCGCGCCGCGTACGTGGGCCGCCGCTGGTTGGATCGGGGCTGCAGTGTTTTCGCACTGGATCCTGGACTTGTTAGTGCACCGGCCTGATCTGCCGCTATACGACAATTCAATGAAAATCGGTTTCGGGATCTGGAACTATCCAGCGGCGGCGCTCGCCCTCGAAGCGTTTCTTCTGTTCGGGGGTATGATTATGTATATGAGACGGACGACACCCGTCAACTTCATAGGCCGTTTTGGCGCGTCCGTGTTTGGCCTGCTGATGGTCGCGATGCAGGCATATATCTTTTTCGGCCCTGCGCCCGGGTCGCCTGGCCAATTGGCCGTTACGGCCCTTGTCTCGTATGTTGTTTTTGCCGCAGTGATCCAATGGCTGGATCGGCAACGACGATCTAAAAATGGAACTCGGGAAAGCCAGGTCTGAAGACTTAAAGGAGGGAAACTGGATATGTTCCGAATTGGCATTGCGGCCGACCATGGCGGGTTTGAATTGAAAGCTGCACTGAATGAGTTATTAAAGGCAGATGGGTATGAGGTCGTTGACTTTGGTGCGCATGAGTTGGTCGCAGGCGACGATTACCCGGATCTTGTGGTCCCAATGGCTCGGGCAGTGGCGGGCGGAGAAGTTTTACGCGGGCTGGCCATTTGCGGGAGCGGCGTCGGGGCATGTGTTGCGTCCAATAAGATATCGGGTGTGCGTGCGGCGTTGATCACCGACCCATATTCTGCACACCAGGGCGTCGAGGATGATGACATGAACGTAATGTGTCTTGGCGGCCGCATTACCGGACCGGCCCTCGCTTGGGATCTGGTACAGATATTTTTGAAGGCCCATTTCGAGGGAGATGAGCGGTTCAAACGCCGACTGGCAAAAGTGGCGGATCTAGAACGCGCCTGAAGCGTATAAGAATGATCGAGGTATTTATCAATATGCGTTCACAACAACTTATAGAAACCGCGAGGGCATTAATGGCCGACGATAAGGGATTGCTTGCGATGGATGAAAGCGTCGCAACCGAGGACAAACGTTTTGCTGAATTGAACATTCCGCAGACCGACGATGCTCGGAGGTCGTGGCGGGAGTTGATCGTAACCGCTCGGGGCCTCGGTGAGGCGATCAGCGGAGCCATCCTTTTCGACGAGACGATCCGGCACAGTACGAAAGACGGAATTCCGTTTGTAAAAGTACTCATTGATGCGGGCATCATTCCTGGTATAAAGGTCGATGCCGGACTTACCGACATGGCCGGGCATCCAGGTGAGAAAATTACGAGCGGCCTCGACGGATTGCGTGAACGCCTTGCCGAATATTCAACACTGGGTGCCAGATTTGCCAAATGGCGTGCGGAGATCATTTTGGGCGACGGTATTCCCAGCCGTGCCTGTATTGAGGCAAACGCGCATATCCTCGCGCTCTACGCTTCGTTGTGTCAGGAAGCCGGCATTGTGCCGATAGTCGAACCGGAAGTCCTGATGGAAGGCGATCATTCGCTCGATCGGTGTCGCGAGGCTACCGAGCAAGTCCTGCATACGGTTTTTGCCAAGCTTTACGCACAAAGGGTGATGCTTGAAGGAATGATCCTCAAACCGAATATGGTGCTTCCGGGATTGGCATGTCCGATCCAGGAAACGCTTGACGAGGTGGCTGATGCCACTGTGACAACGCTCCTTCGCGTCGTTCCCGCGGCCGTTCCGGGCGTAGCGTTTTTGTCGGGCGGCCAAGCTGCTGAACTGGCCACGGCTCGTTTGAATGCGATGAATGCCCGGTTCAAATCTCACCTTCCGTGGGCATTGACGTTCTCATTTGCCCGAGCCATTGAGGAACCGGCGATGGAGATATGGCGAGGCGTTGACGCCAATGCCCACACCGCTCAGCAGCGGCTGGTCCATCGAGCGCTCTGCAACCGGGCGGCGCGCCGCGGTGAATACGCCGCGTCCATGGAAGCCAAACAACGCTGAAAAGCTTGCGACCCTGCGATCTCGGCCTTTTGCCCGCTAACCCGTCGAATATAGAGGGTAAACACCTATGTGATTCGCGTAGAATTACTCTCGTCACCAAAGGTGCGAAGTGGTTAAGATAGGAGCGAAGATCACGATAAAAACGCGCATCTGAAAATTTACGGCAGGCGAATACAAGTTGGAAAGCCATGAGTAATACGAGAAGCAAAAAGTACGGCCCTACTGCCCGAACGGAGATCAGGATCATCAAAAAAGGCGAGATCAGACGCATTGAAAATACTGCGGTCGTCGATGATCGATCTAGCAAGCGAGCGGCGCGTCGGATGGTTTCAGCGGTCAGGAACTGGGTCAGTGAGTTCGAGGCACGCCAACTCGAAGAGATCAGAATGGCGACTGAACGATTCCAACACAACTTTTAGGAAGCGAACCGCGTATCGATCTCTTGATTTAGAAAAGCCGCACCAGATCGCGAGCTTCATGCAAGGCGGAACAAGGGGGAACAAGGGGAACGGATAGGCAGGATTCCGAATCATTTCGGGGGCCTGCCTTTTCAAGTTGGTTGATGGCCGGTGATGGACTCTCGGCCCGCGATCGATGCGATATAATATCCGTGAGATGTACATTTAGCTATGGAGATGATCGGCTGGCTTGGAACGGCTCTTGTGATAGTTGCCTATTTTCCACAAATACGGCATCTTTATGTCGAAAAATGCGCCTGGGGCATTAGTATTTCGACGTGGGTGATATGGCTGATCGCGGGCCTTCTGCTTTTGACCTATGCATGGCTGCGGAGTGACGTACTTTTCACGGTAGTGCAGATCGTCAGTATTGTCGCGATCACCGCCACAATAATACTTGCAAAACGAAGTATGACGATCTGCCCGTATCATCTGGAGGCGACAGAGAAACTGGCGCGCGCAGCCCCGAGGTCAGTTGGACGAACATAAGCCGATAAACGGCCGGGGTAAGCGGACCCTGGATATATCTTTAATCCGGTAACTTGTGGCCCGCGATCGCCAGAGCAAGTTCAACTCGGTTGCTCAAATGTTTTTTGTCCAGGATGTGGCTGATATGGCCTTCGATGGTCCTGAGGCTGAGATTTAATTCTTTCGCGATCTCCTTGTTGCTCGAACCGTGAGCGACTGCCTTTGCCACACGCCATTCAGCATCCGTCAGCTCTTCATCCCGCTCAAATGTGACTTCATTTTCATTCTCGCCAAACAGCCGGGCCAGGTCACCGCGCGTGCGTTCGACCCGTTCGAGAATTCCGGAAACGACCGCAACCAATTCTTCGGGTTCGAAGGGCTTGGTAATATACGCATCTACACCCGAGCGAAAACCGGCGATCCGATCAGCCGTTTCATCCTTTGCGGTCAGAAAAACTATGGGGACGAGACGTGTATGCGGGGCCGAGCGGAGATGCCGGGCCAGTTGATACCCATCCATACCCGGCATGCGAATGTCGCTAATGATCAGATCGGGCAGACGTTCGGCAACTCGCACAAGGGCTTCGGCACCGCGGCGAGCTGTTACAACGATATATCCTTCGGCCCGCATTGTTTCTGAAACCGCCAGAAGCAGGCTTGCATCATCATCAACTACCAATAATCGATTCGGCATTTTCTTTCACCTCATTTTCAACGCTGCCACATGTGTCAGGACCCCATATCGGAAGGTGCACCGTAAAGGTACTTCCAGCACCAACTTCCGTTTCAACGCTTATCTTTCCGCCCATTCGCACCACCACATCCCGCGCAAGGTATAGGCCGAGTCCCACGCCGGATGCATCCGCGTCATCCAGAAATGCGTCATTTGACATGGACGCCGCTAACGCTTTCGAATGCGGTGCCGGGTCGCCGCGATAAAACTTGTCAAATAGGACGGGAAGATCGGCCTTTGGTATTCCTCTGCCGTTGTCTATTACACGAAGTGCAACGTTGTCTCCATCCAGTTCCGCCGAAAGTGTGATCAACCCGCCGTCGGGCGTGTACTTGATCGAATTTTCGATCAAGTTAGAGATCACGCGTCGCAGATGTTTGGGATCAGCACAGATCGACGGTATGTCTCCGATCGGTTCGACCTGCAATTTGTGGCTTCGTCGTTCCGCTGCCGCGATCTCCGATTTGACGCACGACGAAATGACATCGGCCGCCTCTACTTTTTCCAGGGCAAGACGAAAAACACCGCCTTCGATACGCGACAGATCAAGCAAATTCAAGATCAGGTCGATCTGGCGGTCGCACTCGATCGAGATGGTTTCGAGATATTCGCGTCGTTTCGCATCACTGACCTCACCGCGGAGCAGAAGCCGTGTCAGGGCTTTGATCGTTGTTAAAGGGGTACGGAGTTCATGCGAGACACGGCTTACAAACTCCGATTTCAAATGGTCCAATTCATCCGAACGCTTCGCCTTTCTTTCCATCCGGGCCGCCCACAGTATCGCGGCGGTTCCGCCGAAAACAATGATCAAGCCAACGAACACATAAAGGACATAGCGCAGATGGTCCCCCGCATAAAACAATTCAAACAATATAAGCGTGAGTATTCCTCCCGCGCCGACAACTAGCAATAACCTCCGCTCACTCATACCTTGCCTTG
The DNA here is from genome assembly GCA_020853255.1 of Acidobacteriota bacterium. The sequence continues at coordinate 535 of JADYZI010000370.1, read as the reverse complement.
ATAGACCATTTTCATCATACAGAGTATAACGCCCCCTCCGTTATCCGAAAGGCAAGCGAAAACACCTGTGTTGTTCGGGTGTTTTTACGCTCGCAGCCTAACCTCGTGTTTCCTTAGAATAAAGACTGGCAATTTCGCATTCCGGAGATAAAAAGTTCTCCATGGACCGATGTTGCAGATCAATATCTTGAAATTAGAACAATAATTTTTATGAAATATATTTTGACAACAATTATCGCGGCCTCGCTCTTATTTATCGCCGCTTGTGACAAAAAGGTCAATTTTACGGTCAATCCGGCAGTTCCGGCGGCGACGGCATCAGGCACGATCAGCAAGGACCGCAACGGAAACACGACCGTTGATTTTCAGGTCCGAAATTTGGCTCCGCCCGAAAGACTGACACCTTCGCGCAAGTTTTATGTCGTTTGGATCCAACCGCCCGGACAAGCTCCGGAAAATCGCGGACAACTGGCACTAGACAAAAAGCTTAGCGGAAAGAAAAAGATCACTACGCCGTTTAAGGACTTTGACATAT
>JADYZI010000369.1 GCA_020853255.1 Acidobacteriota bacterium | reverse complement strand
GAAGCTAGAAAAGCCAAAAGCAAACCGAGGACTACAAAAGTTCGCCAAACTGACATCATCACATTACTCTACGATAAAAACTTCCGACCAAGCAGCTATTCTGATTTTTTCTGACAAAAGCCTGATGGTCCATTCGTGAAAAGAACAGCGTTCGCATCTCCAAATACCGGATCGATGGCTCCGTCGGAGCCGAATGTTTATAGGAAACGACAATTCATCGAAATTCTCGGAGGCGGTTCTACCGCCGACCGATCCTATCGCGTGTTTCACACGCTTCACCTGTAGTTATCGAAATTTCCGCGTGCGTCGCAGGCTTCGGATTTGAGCCCGTTGAAACGGGCAAGACAAGATGTTCGAGCATTTAACCCCGCCCTAAAGGAGCGGGGCTATTTGCCGTGTTGCGGACGACGTTTCACGCATCCGACTATTTACCGCTTCGCGGATGACTTTTCAGGCACCCACCAATTTACCGCTTCGCGGACGACCTTCAGGCATCCTTTTTGCGATCGGATGACGTTCTATGCGCCTTGAGCGGCGGCGTTCGGGTCTTGCCATTCCTCGTCCGCCGACGGGCCGTAGATCGCGGGCACCGGAATGTCGAGGAGCCGCAGATAGACGGCAAGCTGTCCGCGATGGTGTGCGATGTGGCCAAAGGTTGAACGCACGACGATGTTCTTTTTTTCCTGCCAGAGGATCTGATCGCCGTTGCACAACGTCCATGTTTCGCCCAGCACATCGTCGCTCTTTGCGTTTTGGAGCGTCGCGTGAGATTCCGCGACACGCTTCTTCAGATACGCGACGAGTGCTGCGCTGTCGAACTGCTGCGGGTAATCGTAAGGCTCGGCGAAATCCAATTTATCGCGGCCTACGACAAAGTCGAACCAGCCGTACATATCGGCGAGGTGGCCGGCAAGTTGGCCGAGCGTCATCGACCTTTCGTGCGGCTTCCAATCCAATTTGTCATCCGGAAGGCGAGCGAGCATCTTCTCGGTCGCCGGGATCTCTTCGTCAAGTTGGTCAATTATTTCTTGAAGTCTGCTCATTTTTTCTCCCTCCTCTAGCCTACGTTCTCATCGGCGCTCGGGCCGTAAATTGACGGAACGGGAATATCGTTGAGCCGCAGGTAAACGCTCAACTGCCCGCGATGATGGATCGAATGGCCGGAGACCATGCCGCGAACCGCACCGATCTTCGGCAGCGTGAAAAATACGGTCTCGCCGCTTCGAAGCGTCCATTCCTTCATCAGGTCTTCATCCGAGGTCGCGAGGATCGCAGCCTTGCTGGCGGCAACCGCCTCATCAAAAAATTTTAGAAGTTCTTCGCTCGACGCCGGCTCGAAAGGCTTGTATTCACGCTCGGCGAAGTCGAGGCCGTCCTCTTTCATTATCATCACGGGAAAGCCCTGCAGTTCCGCGATGTGGGCCGCCAGTCGCCCGAACGGCATCGATTTTTCGTGGGGCGTCCAATCGAATTTGTCGGTCGGCACGCGTTCCAGCACGCGCCGCGACACAGCCGCGTCGGCCGCAAAATCGTTCGCGAGGACATTTGCCAAATAGCCAGGTGTTTTATTTGTTTCCATAAGTTTTCCTCCCGGCCGTTTTCGCCAGGGAGAACAATACTAGCAAAAATGTTTCACAGATGCAACAAGAAAAAGATCTTTTTTTAAGAGGATTCAGCAGGGACTCTCCAAAGGCGGCGGAGAGGGATTTGCTATATTTGGAGTCTGATGAAATTGCCGAATATTGATCAGGCGGTGGTGAGGAGGCAGAAGGTAGTCGAATACCTTCTTTCGCTGACTCACCGAGATGGCCGAGGAAAGGCCCGGTTCTTTTTAGGATTTGGATTCGAATCGGGGAAATGGCAAGTGCTGGCCGATGCTTTGAAGATGCATGCATCCACACACGAAGTCACCGAGTCTGTTCCTTCACCGTTCGGAATCAGGTATATTATTGATGGCGAATTGCAGGCGCCCGACGGTCGCAGGCCGCGTGTTCGGGCCGTTTGGTTCATTGAAGACGGTGACGATATCCCAGCCTTCGTTACCGCGTATCCAGCGAAGTAGCGTTTATGATAAAAGAACTCGACCAGATAGTTTTGACAGACGATATTCCGGAGTATGGCCTAAAAGCAGGAGATATTGGAACGGTCGTCCTAAAACATAGAGCGAAAGGTTACGAGGTTGAATTCGTCGCTCTCGACGGTGAGTCTTTGGCCGTTTTGTCGGTGCTTGCCCATCAAGTCCGACCTATCGGCCATCGAGAGATCGCCCGAGTTCGTCCGGTTGAACTGCCTTTGGCAGCCTAGCTTCCCCTAGAGAGCCCTCAACAGATTCTTTGCGATGACGATGCGTTGGATCTCGCTTGTGCCTTCGCCGATGGTGCAGAGTTTTGAATCGCGCCAGTATTTTTCCGCCGGATAATCCTTCGTGTAGCCATAGCCACCGTGGATCTGGACAGATTCCTCGGAAACACGCACAGCAGTCTCCGACGCGTAGAGTTTTGCCATTGCCGAGGCCTGTGTTACGGGCCTTTTTGCGTCTTTTAGGACAGCGGCTTTCAGGGTCAGGAGACGGGCACATTCGATCTGCGTGGCCATATCGGCGAGTTTGAATTGGATCGCCTGAAAGTCTGCGATGGGCTTGCCGAACTGCTGCCGTTCTTTTGCGTATTTGACCGCCGCCTCGTATGCACCTTGTGCAATTCCGACCGAAAGGGCCGCGATCGAGATGCGGCCGCCGTCGAGCACCTGCATCGCCTGTTTGAAGCCCTCGCCCTCATTGCCGAGCAGATTTTCTTTCGGGACCTTGCAATCCTCGAAAACGACAGACGCCGTTTCAGAAGCGCGCATTCCGAGCTTATTTTCTTTTTTGTCGCCGCGGAAACCTTCCATCGATTTGTCGAAAATGAACGCGGAAATGCCGTGATTGCCTTTCTCCTTGTCGGTAACTGCGACGGCCACGAGCGTCTCGCAGGAAATGGCGTGTGTGATGAAATTCTTCGAGCCGTTGACGACCCAACCTTCGTCGGACGGCACCGCGGTCGTGCGGGTGCCTGCAGAATCCGAGCCTGCCTGAGCCTCGGTCAAGCCCCAGGCTCCGAAGCTTTCGCCTCTTGCGAGCGGAGCAAGGTATTTCGCCTTCTGTTCGTCGGTGCCGAACATATAGATGTGGTTCGAACAGAGCGAATTGTGTGCGGCCACCGAAAGCCCAACAGAACCGTCAACGCGGGCGAGTTCCTCGATGATCGTCGCGTATTCTACATATCCCATTCCGGCTCCGCCAAATTCCTCGGGGAAAAGGACGCCAAGGAGGCCAAGTTCGGCGAGTTTCGGACGCAATTCAGCAGGGAAATGCTGCGTTTCGTCCCATTCCATGACGTGCGGCTTGATCT
>JADYZI010000368.1 GCA_020853255.1 Acidobacteriota bacterium | reverse complement strand
TGTCCGATCTGTCCATGGGTTCAACCGCGACATCGTCCAAAGCATCCGCCGAGATGCGGCGTGAGGAAAAGCGGATGCGGTCGATGATGCGCCTGCGGGCGATCATCGCTATAAAAGTGGTTTCCGAGGCTTGAGCGGCGTCAAACTTACCCGCGTTCTTCCAGACATCGAGAAATATTTCCTGTACCGCATCCTCGGCATCATCCGAATTCCGGAGCATCCTTCGCGCAAGGGACCAAACAAGCCCGCCGTATTTCTTAAAACACGCGTCCACGGCTGTTCTGTCCCCGGCAGCTATTTTGTTAAGGATGCTCTGCTCCACTTGTCTTTCGATCGACCGTTCCGAAAAAAGCTGCCGTACCTCCCATTGTCCGCTCCGCCTGAGACGAATCTCGGCATTCATTGGCCCGCCGATAAACAATTCGTGGAGGATCGGGTTTTGGTTTCACCCGCAAGCCGCGCAGCCCGCATTTAGAACTTCGGGCGACAGTTTACGGGCAGACGGCCGTAATTTCAACTCGGGGATATCAGTAAAAATGGAGTGGTGTCCTGATCCTGTAGCCCTGGCAATTTTACTTTGCGGCTCTTTGCGTACTTGGCGAGCTTTGTGTGAGAAAGAGCCGGTTTCCCGCAAAGTCGCAAAGACCGCAGAGAAACGCCAAGCCGAAAATTGCGGCAGGCACAACTTGATCACGACACTATCAAGAATGAAATGAAGGACTAAGCACCCGACGCCAGAATTTCGAAAGCATCGCGATCCCAAAAAGAACAAACGAAGTCAGGGCTGAAATAAGGCAGAATTGACAGAAGGCGCCGATGACGAAACCTTGCAGATATAGCAGCCAGAGCGTAAAGGCCGCCATTACTATCGATAAAACGCCAAAAAGCATCCATGCCGCGCGGTTGCCGAAAGCCGCCAGCAGGGCAAGCGAGAAAGCCGCAAAATACGCCGCTGCGCCGAATGCCGCTGTTGGCACTCCGGCCATTTCGGCATAAGCGCTGGTCAGCACCGTCTCGCAGCCCGAAATAATGCTGCACGGGACCGGTGCGGCCGTTAGGTGCTGGACCGTCAGGTAAACCGAATCAGCAAGTCCGATGAGCGCCACCATTACAGCAATGATAGGCAGCTTTGAGGATGGGCTTGCGTGTTCGGCCAGTTCGTTGTCCATTATTTTGCGGCGTTCGAATTTGCGGCCGAGTTCGACGCAGGAGCGCCATTTGCCGCCGGCTGCGTCTTGATAGCGTTCTGTATCTCGGCATCGATCACCTGCCGCAGGTTGGCAACATTTATCGATTCCAGCGGAATATTCTTGCCGTTTATAAATACCGTCGGCGTAGAATCAACGCTCAGGCCGCGGCCGCGTTGGATGTCCTCGTCAACCCGCTTTTTCGCGGCCGAGCCGGCCATATCGGCTTTGAACTTCTCAACATCCAGCCCCGCGTCGCGAACATAACCTTCCCATATCTGGCGGTAATTCGGATTTGCCGACCATGCCTGCTGGTTCTCGTACAGTTTGTTCTGAAAATCCCAGAATTTCGTCGAGTCCTGCATCCGCACAGCCTCAGAAGCAACAGCGGCCTCATATGCCTTGTCATGCTGCGGTATTGCCAGCGGGAAATTGCGGAAGATGAACCTGATCCTGTTGCCGTAGGTAGACTGGATCTCTTTCATCGTCGGATGGACCGAGGCACACGCCGGACATTGAAAATCGGCAAATTCCTCGACCGTGACCGATGCGGTCGGCGAGCCGAGCATATTCGGCGGGTTCGCACCCAACGGGGCGGCGGCCGAATTTACTGTGCGGTTAGAATTCTTATTACCCGCCGCTGTATTCCGGTTCGCCGGTGTCTGCGATGAGTTGTAAAGGAAATATGCTCCGGCGACCGCCGCTATTAGAACGACACCGATGATGATCATCGGTATTCCGCTGCCTTTTTGTGGTTCGTTTTTCATTTAACTATTTGGGCCTTCTTAATAATATCTTGTCTATCTAACCACCCTGAAACGCTTATTATCCGGCTTTCTCCCGCTTATCGCGTCAATTCCCCGCCTGACAGCATCACTGATCCCCGCGGCATCCAGCCCGTAGCCGGCAAGAAGTTCTTTCACGTCGCCGTGCGGAACTATCTCATCCGGCACGCCTAGCCTGATCACGGTCGTGTTGTCGAGAAGCTGGTGTTCTTCCAGCAGTTCCATCACCGCGGAACCAAAACCGCCCGCCAGATAGGCTTCTTCTACGGTCACAATAACGCTGTGTTCGCGTGCCAATCGGGTGATCAACTCTTCATCAAGCGGTTTGACGAAGCGGGCATTGATCACGGTTGCCTGTACGCCTGATGAAGCCAGCAGTTCAGCCGCCTCCGATGCAGCATTTACCATTGTTCCATAGGCAATGATCGCGGCATCTTTTCCGTTGCGAACTATCTCGCCTCTCCCTATCTCTATCGTCTTCGGCGGCCCGCTGATTTCCGCTCCGATGCCGTTTCCGCGAGGGTATCGAAGGGCTGCGGGGCCGGGATGTTCGATCGCCGTCAGCAGCATATCCCGCATTTCTGCCTCATCTTTCGGCGCCATCAGAACAATGTTCGGATACCCGCGAAGGTAGGTTATGTCCAAAAGCCCGTGATGCGTTGGCCCATCGGCGCCGACAATGCCGGCCCGGTCCATTGCGAATGTAACGTCAAGGTCCTGGAGGCAAACATCATGGATCACCTGATCAAACCCGCGTTGCAAAAATGTCGAATAGATAGCGGCCACCGGTTTGAGCCCCTCGCATGCCATTCCCGCACAAAATGTGACGGCATGCTGTTCGGCGATGCCTACGTCAAACGAGCGTTTCGGGAATTTCTCGAGTACCTTATCTATTCCCGTGCCGTCCGGCATTGCCGCGGTCAGGCCGACGATCCGTTCATCACGGGCCATAAGCTCGCACATCGTTTCGCCAAAGACAGCCGTGTAGGTTGGCGGTGCCGATTTGCTTGATTTGTACGGCAGGCCCGTCTTTGGATCAAACGGTCCGGTGGCGTGATATGCGTAGTAATTCTTTTCCGGATTTGGGAACCCCTGGCCTTTCGTCGTCAGGGCGTGAACGATCACCGGCCCGTCATCGACACGTTTTGCCGCTTCGAGCGCCGCGACAAGCATCGGGACATTGTGCCCGTCAACATAGCCGATATATTTGAACCCTAGCTCGTTGACCAGTGCTCCGGGCAGTACCGCAGCGGCAATCGCGTCCTTGAATGATTTTGCGGCCCGCCGCAGCGAACCGCCTATGCCCGGCACGCTTTGCAGCGCATCGCCGATCTCTTCTTTCAGGTGCTGATAGCTCTGGGCCTCTTTGATCCGGTTAAGATAGCCGCTCAGTGCTCCCACCGCCGGAGCGATCGACATCTCGTTGTCATTGAGCAGAACGATAAGCCGTGACTTCAGATGCCCGGCCTGGTTGACTGCCTCCATCGCCATGCCGCCAGCCAGCGAAGAATCGCCGATCAAGGCGCAGACGTGAAAATCTTCTTTCTTCAGATCACGTGCCACCGCCATTCCGAGCGCCGCGGAAAGCGACGTCGAAGCGTGCCCGGCGCCGAACGTATCGTATTCAGATTCATCGCGGCGCAGGAAACCGCTCAATCCGCCGGGCTGCTTGATCGTGCGAAGCTCCTCACGCCGCCCGGTCAAGATCTTGTGCGCATATGCCTGATGCCCCACGTCCCAAACGAGCCGGTCGCTTGGCGTGTCGAAAACATAGTGCATCGCCACCGCCAGTTCAACGGCCCCAAGGCTGGCACCGGTATGCCCGCCGATACGGGCGCACGTCTCGATAATATAGGCCCTGATCTCGTCGGCCACTTCCTGCAGGTCTTCGACCTTCAGCCGGCGCAAGTCCGCCGGTGAATTTATCTCGGAAATAAATCTCATTCGTTCAATTATCCCCTTGTTCAAAACCCAAAGTGCGTATTTTAGCCCGAAGGGGGCATAAAGGTAAACCTCGCGACTGTCCTTAAATGGTAAACCAATTTGTCCAATTTTACATTTCTTTACAGTAAACGCCGATATTTCCTAAGACCAATCGCACCCGCACAGCGTCAAAGTATACGAAAGCTAACGCTTCCATAGTTCAAATAATTTGAGAGGTTGAAAGATGTCATTAAAATATAAATTTATCTCTGCGGCGGCATCGCTGCTTGTTGTCGCCTCAGCGGCTATAGTCACCTCGGCACAGGACCAGACGCCTGTTGTCAAGGACGGCTCGCCAAAGGCTGAAAAGATCGAACGCAAGGGATTTGGCCGTCACGGCGGATTTGGAAAAGGAATGCGCGATGGCAAAGGGTTCAGGGGTATGCGCGGCCTGATGGGGATCGAGCTGACCGATGCCCAGAAAGCCCAGATCAAGCAGATCCACGAGGCAAACCGCCCAGATCAGGCGTCGCTTGACGAACTAAAGGCGATTCGCGAGGCCCGCCGTGCCGGAACTCTGACCGAAGACCAAAAGGCCAAGGTCAAAACGTTCCGTGACCAACAGCGTGCAAAGGCCGAATCTGTCCATCAACAGGTCCTTGCGATCCTGACACCTGAGCAGCGGCAGCAGATCGAAACCCGCAAGGCCGAAATGAAGAAGCGGATGGAAGAACGCCGCCAACTCCGCGAACAGCGCCGCCAACAGGCCCCGCCGCCAGCGGCAACGGATAAGCCCGCGAATAACTAGGCGGCCCGTGAAGGCCGGAAACTATGAGGGCTGCCCTTTATGGCAGCCCTGATTTAATTGCAGAAGGGTCGGCCCACAGCCTAACCGATAAACATCTCTTCTTCCACGTAAACGCGGTCGATCTGTTTCGGTGCCGGAGCGAACAGTACCTCGAGGCCCTTTCGCACCCCGGCCATGATCGCGGCAATTTCGCGGGCCGGTTCTACGATTTTCGCCTGAACAAAGTCGGTCGTGTTCGTCACCTGCATCTGCGTACGGTCGATGGTCCGGCTGACAAGTTCGACCTTGTCGCGGGCCGTGATTGCGGTTGAGTTGACGATCTTGCGAAGTTCGGCGACCTCTTCCTTGATAAGCTCGGTCGATTCGGCCAAATGCCGCGTGGCGGTGCCGAGATTTGCGGTGACCTCGGTCAGCCCGACCGATATTTCTTTGCCCTGAACACTTATTTGATTAAGCTTGTCGATCAGCGGCTCGACCCGCTCTTCAACACGAGTTACGGTCGCGATGACACGCTTGACCATGACCGCCATTGCGATCATCGCGACGGTTATCACAATAAAGCAGATCGCAATGATGATCGTGAAGATCATCGTCCAGAACT
>JADYZI010000367.1 GCA_020853255.1 Acidobacteriota bacterium | reverse complement strand
TTTCCACGGCGCTTTCGGCGGTTTCCGCAATGGCGGTCAGGTGGCCCATTTTGCGGCCGGGTTTCGCCTCGGCTTTGCCGTAGAGGTGAAGCTTTATTGCGGGATCGGCCAGTGCGGCGGCCCAGTTCGGCTCGCCGTCTTGCCAAAGATCGCCAAGCAGATTGGCCATTGCGGCCGGGCGATGAAATTCGGTCGAACCAAGCGGAAGGCCGCAAACGGCGCGGACCTGCTGTTCGAATTGCGAGGTGACGCAGGGACCGAACGTGAGGTGGCCGGAATTATGCGGCCGGGGCGCCAGTTCGTTGACGAGGAGTTTTTCGTCCTTTGTGAGAAAAAACTCAATGCACAGCGTGCCGATGTAATCGAGCGTTTCGGCTATGCTCCGGGCGATCTCGATCGCCTGTGATCGAACGGCGTCCGTGACAATTGCAGGAGCGAACGAAACGTCCAGAATGTGATTGACGTGATCGTTCTCGATAACGCCGTAATGAACAAACTCAGCATTTTGTCCACGGGAGCAAACAACCGAGACTTCCTTTTCAAAATCAACGAACGCTTCGAGGACCGACGCTTGATCGTTCATCGCCGCAAACGCCGGTTCAATGTCGTGATGAGCTTGCAGCTTTACCTGGCCCTTGCCGTCGTAACCGAACCCGGCGGTTTTCAGAACACACGGAAAACCGAGTTCGTCTGTTGCTCGGTAAAGGTCGTCTATCACCTTGATATGCTTGAACGCCGTGACCGGAAAGCCATTTGATGACAAAAATGTTTTTTCCCGCAGCCGGTTCTGTGTAGTATGTAATATTTCGCCTTTCGGAAAGACCCCGACAAATTCCGACGCCGCCTCGACCGTCGCCGCCGGCACGTTCTCAAATTCAAATGTCACCACATCGACACTCTGGGCAAATGTCCTAACCTCATAAAGGTCGTCGTATGAAGCCGTCGTTTCCTTATCAGCCACCTGCCCGGTCGGTGTGTCCGTGTCAGGTGAAAAAGTGTGCACACGGTAGCCCATCTTGCGTGCCTCAATAGCAAACATACGTCCAAGCTGGCCGCTTCCAAAAACACCGATCGTTGAGTTTGGCGGAATTGACTTCATACATTAGGTCCGGCAAAGGAAGATGATAGTAGAGTCACCCAGCGCTTGCGAATTTGACACACATTTTTGTGAAGCGGGGACGTCGCGTGACCCGGCCCCCCAGGTTTGTTCCGGGGAAAACGTGTTTCTATGGTATGATACGCAATAAGGCGTTCACCCGCCATCAAACCTATAGAAAATCGGGCCTTTTGGTTCTTTGGTAAACCAAGGGAACGTTGCGAGGTAAGCATAGCACGCAATATTCCCCAACGGGAGACTTGACATGAATGCTTACTACCTTTGGGATCCCTTCAACAGCATTATTATCGGGTCAGTGGCCTATAACGACTCAGAAAGCAAGTTCCTGGTCGAAGTTAAACGGCCAAACGGCTTACAACCCGCCTTAGATCAACTCGGTGTTCTCGCAACGAGCTACGGCAAAAAAGTGCGTCTGGAAGTGCACTGTCACGGCGATCCCGGGATATTGCATTTAGGGGACCAGCGAGCGATCTCGAACCTGAACGTTCGGACCTTTGGGGCGGCCGTTAGACAAGCGGTCGTTCCAGGCGGCCTTATCGAGTTGCTCACATGCCTAGTCGCATCGCAGGTGGGTGACGGCAATTTGCTCACGGCGCCGAAACATCGCATCATGGGGTACCGTGAGGATTACCACGGCGCGCTCCGCCTTCGAAGGACACGTGAGTACGACAAGGCTATGAGGTTTACGCGGGAAGGGACGGTAGGAGCCGACGGGAAGGCAGTGTTCAGCGAACCGAAATGGACCATGGGCCGAGCGAAACATCCGCACTACGGCGGGCGGTTCACTTTGCGAGAGAACCCGATCCAGGAAGATCCTAATGCATATTTTCGGCCGGACTTTTCGCAAGATGGGCTGCGATTTTGCGTCGATCTTGCCATCTCGTCTGGCTGCACTGTCCGCGCGGCGGTCGCCCCTCAGTATGAGGAAGGCGGGTTGAGCGAGAACCGCCGCCTGGCGGGAACGCCGATCGGTAACTGGGAATACGAGGTATTCGATTTCAATCCTGACGGCCGAATCCAATTCCTCGGCTCAAGTCCCTATCGCGGCCCGATCAACAGTTTCGATCAGATCCGAAGTTTCCCGACGGCATAGGCCCAGATTACCGGTTTCATTTGAGCTTTGTCTTGAGCACCGCTTTGGTTTGGGCAGAACGGAATCTGTGCAGTTTCCCGCGAAGCTCGGGCCGCGAATTAGCGAGGATAGATACCGCAAGCAGCGCTGCATTCTTTGCACCGGGTTGGCCGATGGCGAGAGTGCCAACCGGAATGCCGGCGGGCATTTGTGCAATTGATAAAAGCGAGTCGAGGCCTTTTAATGCTTTGCTTTCGACCGGAACGCCGAGCACGGGAAGCACCGTTTGCGACGCGCACATTCCGGGCAAATGAGCGGCCCCGCCGGCTCCGGCGATAATTACTTCGATACCGCGTCCTTCGGCAGATTTGGCAAATTCGAATAACAGGTCAGGCGTACGGTGAGCGGAGACGATCTTTGTTTCGTGCGCGACACCGAACTCGTCGAGCGTTTGCGCGGCAAGCTCCATCGTCGGCCAGTCGCTCTTGCTGCCCATAATGATCGATACTATTGGCTTTGCCGTTCGTTTCACTTTCTGACTATTACTGTTTGGTCACTCTGCCTTCGATCTTCGGATGATAGGTTTGAAATTTCTTTAGGTATTCGACCATGGCTGGCATCATTTCGACGCCCGTATTTTTGTAAGAAAGCGCTTTCTTAAAAACTTGAAAGCCGTCGCCACCATCGGCTAAGAAGTTTGAGGTCAGAACCCTATAGGTTTTGTTATCGTCGAGCGGCATGCGGTTGATATTGCATTTAACGATACGTTTCCCAATTGGTTTACTTTCGTCATAAACAACTTCCACGCCTTTAGACACTTGAAGTATCCCGTTTGTCAGACCTGCTCCGTGTTCGAAGATCTGCCGCATGTCGCTGCCTTTCATTTCGAGCTGGACGATCGTATTTGGAAACGGAAAAGCCGAGATCAGGTCGCCCACGGTTACCGGCCCGGCCGCGATGTCCTGACGCAAACCGCCGCTATTCGTGACGGCAAAATCATATTCGGGATGAGCGTTGAGTATTGAATCAGCGACCATATTGCCCATCACGGATTCCTCTCCGTAGGAACGAGTCAAAGGTTCGGCGATCGTAGTAACTTTTTCTCCCGTAATAACTTTCAGCTTATCTTTCCATTTGTTGATGACGCCGACCATTTCAGGATCGTCCTCAACTTCGTCATCGTATAAATACTTAAAATGATTCTTGTAATCTGTGATCTTATCGAGTTTTTTGTCGTAGGTGATCTCCAATTTGCCAAGCTCGATCGTATAAGCGTCGGTAGAGACGATTATCGTGCCGTTTGAGATCAACGGCTCAGGCGTTCCGCTGTGCGGATGTCCGGTGATCATCAGGTCAACACCAGGAACAGATTTAGCCAAATCAATATCGTGCTTATGATTGCGAACCACATCTTTTTCGCCCTGTGACGATTGTGTGCCGGGAATTCCAAGGTGGATCAGCAAAATGATGAGGTCGGTCTTTGGCTTGAGTTCCTTTATATACTTTCGCAGATAAACTTTTTCGTCTCTCGCCTCGACGCCTTTTATCATCTTCGCTGCAATTGTGTCGTAAAATGCGAACTTCTCGTGCAGGCCGATTATCCCCAAGCGGATACCGTTCACTTCCTTGATGATGTAGGGTTTGTTCCAGTGAAGTTTGTTCGTTCCCTTTATGAAAATATTGCCATTTAGTAGCGGAAACTTCGCTTTCGGAAACTGTTCGAGAGCATTCTCCCAGCCGTAGTCGAATTCGTGATTACCTACGCAGGCGGCATCCAAACCGAGATAGTTCATCGCGTCGATGATTGCCTCGCCCTTGGTCAATGAACTTAAATATGGGCCAGCAAATGCATCTCCCGCGTCAAAATAAACCGTGTTCGGATTTGCCGCCTTTTCACGTTTGACGAGCGTTGCGATATTCGCGAATCCGCCGACCTTTCGCGTTCTATCGACCCAAGGCACGATGTGCGGCTCAAGATGCGCGTGAAGATCATTGCTATAGAGGACCGTCAGCTTCTTTTCCTGAGCCGGAACGCCGGCCGATGATAACAAGAGAAGCGTTACAAGAACCCACAGATACTTACATTTCAATCGCACGCCGCCCAAAATACTATTTTTCTTCGACATGTCCGTCATAAACACTCACTACAATGCCGCCCATGTGGGCTTCGTCGGCCCAGCAGGTGCGGCCGTCAACGTAACAGATATGGCTTTCGTACGGCTCGCGTGTGTCGCGATACCACGCCACATAGCCGCCGGAAACAGATTCGTTCGAGAAATCAAGCAGCCTTCCATCCTTGTCTGTCGCACGGTGGCCGCAAATAACGCAGATCTGTTTTGGATAACGCGGCGATCGCTCGCCTGCCGTATTACAGATCGGGCAAACGTAATGGTCCATCATCGCTCCAACTCGCCGCGGATCACCGATTCAAACTTGTCCCAAGCCCTAATGGTGCTCCGCCAATAGACGATCTCGCCGGTTTTGCTGACGACGATATTCTTCGGAAAGCCCGCGAATACAAATTCGTCCAGGGCGGATGCGGCATCTGTCGCCTGGACATATGTGAACGGCTCTTTCTCGAGATATTTTCGTACTGCACTCGCCTGATCAAAGGTAATTGCCAGAAAGACCACGCTTTCATTACCAGCGAACTTTGCTCGAAGCTCATTAAGCTTAGGCTTCATCGCCCGGCACGCCGGACAGGCAATGAACCAGAAATTGAGCACGACGACCTTGCCTTTGAGCTCGGACGAATGAATTGTTCGGCCGTCTAGCGTTTTGACGGTAAAATCCGCTGCCCGCATTCCTTCCTGCGGGACCTTCTGCAGGCGAAATTCGACCGTGCCGTCATCGGATGCTTTTACAAGCGTCGCATCCGGATAGGTAAAATTTGCCATCCGAATATCAACAAATTCGTTGTTCG
>JADYZI010000366.1 GCA_020853255.1 Acidobacteriota bacterium | reverse complement strand
GATGCCATCGCTACCGATCATGCTCCGCATCACCAGGATGAAAAGGCGCTTGAATACGATCGTGCCCCATTCGGCATTACCGGTCTTGAGACGGGCATTGGCCTTGCCTTCAATGAACTTGTCCACAAGGGTGTGATCGGCCTGGAGCGCCTCGTCGAGTTATGTTCAGCCAACCCCGCCAGGATACTCGGGCTGGAAGGACGCGGAACGCTGACGCATGGCTCGATCGCTGACATTAGCGTGATAGACCCTAGCCTGACTTGGACATATCGAAATGCCGAGTCGCGGTCCAAATCAAAAAACTCTCCATTCGATGGATGGAATTTTCAAGGCGCCGCGGTTGCCGTTTTTGTTGGCGGCAAGTTGGCCTACAAACGATAGGCCCAACTCAATTCAGAAGTCTGCTAGAATACGGCCGATGCAAAGCTACGATTTGAGAACGTGCTAGAATGCATCAAATCCCCGGACCAGGATAATTACAAATGGAATTTCTCTTTGACCCAAATCTTTGGATCGCGTTCGTTACCCTGGCGGTCCTTGAACTGGTACTCGGTATCGACAATGTCATTTTCATCTCGATCCTGTCGGGCAAGCTTCCGGCTGACCAGCAGCCGCGGGCCCGATTTATCGGCCTTTCGCTTGCCCTTGTGATGCGCATCATCCTGCTTTTCTCGCTGACCTGGGTAATGGGTTTGACCGAACCGCTGTTCACTGTGTTCAAGCAGGGCGTTTCCGGACGCGACCTTATCCTTCTCATTGGCGGCCTTTTTCTGATAGCCAAATCGACGCATGAGATCCATGGTTCGCTGGAAGGTGAGCAAGGGCAATCGGCGAAAAAGGTCTATTCAGGATTCGTCAGCGTGATCGTACAGATCACAGCCCTCGATATCGTTTTTTCGCTCGATTCGGTCATTACAGCAGTCGGAATGGTCAGCTCAAAGCCCGTTGAGGAGGGTGGCCATGGCCCGGCGGGAATTTGGATCATGATCGCTGCCGTCGTCGTATCGATCGTCGCTATGATGCTGTTCGCCGGCCCGATCGGAGCATTTGTACAGCGGCATCCGACAATAAAGATGCTCGCTCTTGCGTTTCTGCTCCTGATCGGTGTGACCCTGATCGCCGAAGGGCTGCATCAGCATATTCCGAAGGGGTATATTTATTTCGCGATGGCGTTCTCCGTGGTGGTTGAATTCCTCAATATGAGGTTCCGTCACAAAGCTCCGCCAGTTGAGCTTCATGATCCTTATCATATCTCAGAACCCGGGACGGCTGAGACTTAACGGGCGAAGATAGCTGCCCGATCAGTTTCTAATGGATAGCGCCGTCGCTCAAGTCTTGATGTTCCGCAGCCGGAACGCGGGCAGCCGCTTCAGCCGACTCCAGTACCTCGCGGACCTTTCGGGCAAGCATTTCAGGCGTGAATGGTTTTTCAATATAGGCGGCCCTAAAGTTGGGAACGATCTCGCCAAGTTCCAGCGAACCCGCATAGCCTGTCATAACCAGCGGCTTTGCCTCGGGGTGAAGAGCTGTGACCTTTCCGGTTAATTCGATACCACTCATCCGCGGCATCACAAGGTCCGTCAGGAGCAGGTCTATAGCTCCCGGATGCTCTTCGCATATCGCCAGGGCCTCTTCTCCATTGCAGGCTTCGAGCACCGCGTAACCCTTGTGAACAAGCACATCGCCGACCAGGCGCCGAACTGAATTGTCGTCCTCAACAAGCAGAACGGTTTCGGTACCGGAAAGCTCTTCAAAATTCTTTGACGGCCACTCCTGAAAATCAGGTGCAGCCTCTGCCGCGGGAAGCAGTATCTCAAAATTTGTCCCTTGCCCCTTCACGCTGCGAACCGAAATTTCACCGCCGGATTGGGTGACGATCCCGTGTACGGTCGCGAGGCCAAGCCCCGAGCCTTTCCCGAATTCCTTTGTCGTAAAAAACGGCTCAAAGACGCGGTCGATTATCTTCTCATCAATACCGTCCCCGGAATCAGAGATCGTCATTTTTACAAAATACTTGATGCCGTTGTCCGGCAACTCACTCTGCACATTTTCAGTTTTGATCGTTAAACGCCCGCCGCTTGGCATTGCATCTTGAGCATTGATCGCAAGGTTGATGATAACCTGTTCGATCTGGCCTGGATCCGCATTGATGTTCCTAAGATCGTCGTCAAGTTCCATTCGGAATTCAATATCTTCACGCACGATACGGCTGAGCAGTTTGTCCATGCTAAGGATTACCGAGTTCAGGCCATGGACGACCGGTTTCAGTACCTGTTTCCGGCTAAACGCGAGCAGCCGTTGTGTCAGTGCCGCCGCGCGTTCGCCCGTATCCCTGATCCCTTCAATATTCGGCCGCAACGGATCGTCCGGGGCCATCTTGGCAAGCGTTATTTCGCTATAGCCGGTTATGGCCATCAAGAGGTTATTGAAATCGTGCGAGATGCCGCCCGCTAAAAGCCCGATGGCTTCAAGTTTTTGTGACTGGCGATACTGGTCTTCAAGCAGTTTCTTCTCCGTAATATCGCGGGCGATTCCCTGCACTCCGGCCGGCGATCCGTTTGCGTACATTAGACGTGAGTTTATTTCGAGCGTTACACGTCGGCCGCCTTTCGAAAGTATCTCGACGTCGTAAGCCGTGACCGGCTTACCGCCTAGCTTTTCAGCCAGCATCTCTCTCGTTCGCTCCAAAAATTCAGGAGCGACGATCTGAGCCATATTCATCCGCAGTATTTCCGATCGCGGATAACCGGTGATTCGTTCGGCAGCGGCGTTCACTGAGATAAAATTCCCGTTAAGGTCATGGACGTAGATGATGTCTATCGCATTCTCGACCATGTCCCGATATCGCTCTTCCGAAGCGATCAACGCCTGTTCCGAACGCTGACGCTCGATGGCGATGGAGACCTGGTCCGCCACAAGTGAGAGAAACCGGAGGTCCTCGACGCCAAACGATGCGTTCTCGTCATACTCGTGAAGTGCGAGTACGCCGCACGGACGCGCTGAGGTGCTCAGCGGCACTCCGATCCACGACGCCCAGGGTTGAGCGTTGCGCACTATCTCTGTCGATTCTCCGATAGCCGTCCGGGATTCTTTATTTACTATCAACGGCTCGCCGGTAAGGAGCACCTGATCGGCCAAGCTGCGGATATCACTGTCAGGAAGAGGTTGGCATTCCCGGCCATCCGCCCAATATTCGAAATCCGTCCGGCCGGTGAGCGGGTCGCGCAAAAGCACCGAGCAGTTCTCGACATCAATTGCTTGCCTGATCGCCGAGTGAACCTTGGGAAGATATTCGCTGAGCCTTCTAGAGCCTAACCCAGCCCGCATGACCTCGAGCCGCACCTTTCGGCTAACCTCGGCGCTGGAGAGTTCGCAAGTGCGCTTAACATCGCGCGGCACCGATTCGAGGGCCTGCAACAGCGGCCGGGCTTCGTCGCTTATGCTGCAGTGTTCGTCAGCAAACAACACAGTCTTGACAGCTTCGAACTCCGTTCCCGCGGCCTTTGTGACGATCATCGGAAGGCCGCAGCGTGCTTCTTTAAGCAATGCACATGCATCAAGGGCACCAAAGCCATCGATCGCGGCAAATGCGATCACGCAGTCCCATGGATCGGAAACAACCGCGGTCGTAAAACCATTCGAGGTGTTGGCACTGGTCAGCAGAAGATCGATCCCGCTGTCTTCTAGATAGCTGCGCAACCGCGCAACATCCTGATCGGAACCACCAACAACGAGTACCTTTAAGGATTTGGGCATAGAGCAGATCTTGTATGAGAGTTGAGAGAAAACTTTCGGCAACGCAGCCAAATACGATTCGTTCAGGCTATCAATCAGCCGCTTAACGCAATTGCTGGTGCAACTATCTACAAAGTTCCGTGTTGATTCTAGGTGACTCGAGCGTGTCAGGCGTCCAATGTTTCGCCTCACTTTCCTATGATAATACACCTTCTGAAGGAAACCTCAATAGAAGATCGTCTATTTCCCGGCGATCCAGGACCAAGAAGGTATTTCTCCTGCCGTCTTGTTTCGTCGGTTTTCGCGGCCTCATTTCGTCTGCCTCGTGTTCTCATTTCGTGTTTCTTCGTGGTCTCGGCACCGGCCGCTTATCTTGGCCGTTTGACGATTTGGACTGCGGCATACGATTTGCAGTCTCTCGGTCCGACGCTGAATTTTCACCCGCCAAAGCTCAGCGCACCTTACCGACGAACCCAATGTCAAATCTTCCGATCCAGAGCATACTCAATCGAGTCAGCAACCATTCACACCTGACCGTTCCCATTGCGGCGGTCATCATCCTGCTTGTCCTATTGGTGCCGCTTCCGCCGATCTTGATCGACATTCTGATCAGCTTGAACCTGATGATCTCGGTCATGGTCCTGTTGGTCTCAATGTACACGATGGAGCCGGTCAAATTCACTTCGTTCCCCAATCTTTTGCTGCTGACTACGCTGTTTCGATTGGCATTGAATCTGGCAACTTCGCGGCTGATCCTAACCAATGGCGAGGTCGGCGCAACGGCGGCTGGAGCCGTGATCAAGGCGTTCGGCGAATTCGTTATCGGCGGGAATTTTGTCGTCGGCGTTGTGGTCTTTCTCATACTCCTCGTGATCCAGTTCATTGTTGTCAACCACGGTGCGGTCAGAACCTCTGAGGTAACAGCAAGGTTTACTTTGG
>JADYZI010000365.1 GCA_020853255.1 Acidobacteriota bacterium | reverse complement strand
GGCGTCACAAGAGCAGTCGCGCATCCGCGCATCCAATCAAGTTTTAGAGTCATAAGGTGATTCTAAACTACAAACGAAAACAGATAAACATTGGAAGCAAAGAACCGAGATCCACCACCTATCTTCCTGATCTATTGGCGATAACTTCGTCGATCACTTCCGTAAATTCATAGACGCCCGCCTTCCCAACGATCCATTCGGCGGCGAGAATCGCACCCGAGGCAAAACCTTCGCGGGAGCGGGCCGTATGTTCGAGCAGGATCTGGTCGGCGGGTCCGTCGAACCCGACGCGATGGGTGCCCGGAATATTTCCGGCACGTGTCGCGGCAATGTCGCCGACATCTACGTGCTTCGATACAAACTGCTTTAGCTTCAATGCCGTGCCGCTCGGTGCGTCTTTCTTGCGGGAATGGTGCTGCTCTTCGATAAAGGTTTCGTACTCGGGAAATTTAGCAAACATTTCAGCGGCGAAGTCCGCGATACGATAGAAAAGGTTCACGCCGATCGAAAAATTTGCACCGTAGATCATCGCTCCGCCGCCCGCCCGAACGATATTCTCGATCTCCGGCCGCTGCTCGTTCCAGCCCGTTGTGCCGACAACGATCGGGACTTTTGCGGCGACACTCGCCTCAACATTGGCACTAACGGCTTCAGCGGCGGAAAAATCAATGGCAACATCGCTGCCGTCAAGCACCGCCGCGATCTCCGGCGGAGACAGGTCCATCTCACCGGAACCAAGGACACCAGCGATCTCATGCCCTCTCTCGACCGCAAGCCGCTCGACGATCTTCCCCATCGCCCCATAACCAATAAGTGCAATTTTCATAATGCCGCTCGACGAAGAAATGAAAATATGACCGTCCAGTAAGAACTTGAAAGACCTTCATTCCCGATCGCCCGTCCTTATATATTCCCACAATTTTACAAATCGAGTATCGTTCCGCAATGGGTCGTAAAGCGGATCGATACCGATCAGAAGCGAGAACGCGTTTCGTTCCCTGGATGCCCGCTCAAGCCACTCGATGGCCCGCTCATTATCATTCAAGAAAATATACTGGCGGGCAAAATGGATCGAGGGGACGTAAGATCCGCCTTCAGCCTCGGAGGCCAGCCTTTCCAGCTTTCTCTGAGCCATAAGGCGAATTGTGGCCTTAGAGCGAGGCGGATGACCGTTCCGACCCTTTGTCGACAGGAGTTCCAGCATCGCATCATCACCCTCAAGGTGGGCAACTCGGACCCAAGAATCTACGGCAACTTCAAACTGTCCGGTCGAATAGTAAACCTCGAACAGGGCTTCGTGAACTTTCGGGTTGTTCGGATCCAATTCGGCGGCGTCCAGAAGCTGCGTGATCGCCTCTCCGTAACGTCGAGCGTAATAGAGGAACGATCCGACAAATCGGCTAAATACCACTGACAACGGGTCCAGGGAAAGAGCACGCCGGGCCTCCTCGATCGCCTCGTCAAAACGGCCGGTGACGGCTAGCAAAAAGGAATAGATATGATGGATCTCGGGAAGGTCCGGGTGATCCGCCGCGATCGCACGGATCTGCACTTCTGCTGCATCCAGCTTCCGATGATCTACCAGGTCGAACGCGGCAAATGACAGTCTCAGCTCTTGGAGGGAAGGATCGAGATCGATCGCTTTTCTTGCCGCCGCCTCGGCGAGCGGCCAGGACCTTTCCGGCGGCATCGACAGCAGGCCCCAAGCCCCGCCGTATCCGAAATAGGTCGAGATCCCAAAGTAGCCGCGCGCGAATTTCGGATCGACCTTGACCGATCGTTCAAAGTACTTCAAGGCATTCGAGAAACTCTCTTTTATCGGCCGCCATCGATAATACTGGCCTCGTAAGTAAAGAAGATAGGCCTGAGAGCTGGCGGTAGGCCGTTTCAAGACAGCGTTCCGCTCTTCAGTAGTCATCTGGATGTTGAGAGCTCCGATGACCGCCAATGCGATCTCATCCTGCAGGGCGAAGATCTCGCTTACGGGACAATGATATTGCTCCGACCAGATGGCATATCCGCTTTTGCCGTCTATCAGCCTGACTGTCGCAAAGAACGCGTCGCCTTCTTTCCGAAGGCTCCCCTCGAGAACCTTTTCGACATCGAGGGTTCGCGCAATTGCAGCGATCGGCATTTTCTTCCCTTTGAATGAGAAGGTCGATGTGCGAGCCGCGACCTTGAGATCATGCACCTTGGCGAGGGAATTGATCAGCTCTTCGACCAAGCCCTCACAGAAATACTCTATCTTCGGATCATTTTCAAAGTTCGTAAATGGCAGAACTGCGATTGATGAAGGAGCGGCATCGACGCCAGGACCCGTGCGGCCGAATATCGGCGCGATCTCTATCAATGGGGCCACGAATCGATAGCCGTGCCCACGGACCGTTTCAATGAACTCGACCCCGGGCCTAGCCTCGCTAAACAGCCGCCTAAGGAGCGAGATATTCTTATCCAGGGTGTTCTCTTCAACGAACGAATCAGTCCAGACCCCTTCAAGCAGTTCGCTTTTTGAAAGGCGCTTGCCGCTATTGCCCGCAAGTGCGCAAAGCAAGTCGAAGGCTTTGTCCGCCAAATGCAAGCGTTCAGCTCGGCAGGAAAGGGTCCGCTCGTGGACATCCAACCTAAACCGATCGAATTCGTAGATCTTGTTTCCACTCGGCAACATCGACACATTCAGACAAAAATCAGAAAAGTTTCAAGAATCTTGAAAGACAAGGCCGACCTTGCTCATCTACCATCCTCGAAAATGTTCGTAAAAGATCTGGGTGGGATACCGGACATCCATTTTACACCCACCCTAAATTCGTCGCAACGAATATCGCCTCCCGATCCGAATTTTGAAAAAGGAGCTGCTATGAAGGAATTCGCCACCATTGAAAGAGTTTTGCTCGCACTACTTCTCGCCGCCGGGATCTCGATCCCCGCTTTTGCTCAAACTACGGAGGTCGTGACCGCCGGATTGGACCATCCGACCAAGATCATTAAGGGGCCCGGCAATACATTTCTCGTGTCCGAGGCCGGGACCCTCGAACCGAATACCGGCCGGGTCTCGGTGGTCGATCGAACGACCGGCGTCAGACATACGCTCATCAGCGGTTTGCCATCCGGCGTTGATAACCTCGGCGGCCCGCCTGATCAAGACGGAACGACCGCGATCGACCTGGACGGGCGTGTCCTCTTCATCGCATCAGGTATCGGCGACGGTGCCACGAACATCGGCGGCTCGCAATATCCGACAGAATCTCCGTCATCGCCGCTGTTCTGTTCGGTCATGGCCGTGATCCTGCCGCGACATTTCGAGTCCCTCAACAGTGAATTCGTCATGACGATGAAGGATCAGGAAGATATAGCACAGAGCCACTGGGTCAGAATCACAAACGCCGATGGAGCATCTGTCTTTATCGTCCTTGCCGTTGATATTCCCGACTATCGCCCCGAGCCGAGGCCTAATGCTCCAAATGCCGTTAGGACATCGCATCCGTTCGGATTGGAACTCGTCGGGCCCGATCTTTACATAAGCGACGCTTCATACAACGAACTGCTTAAGGCGAACCTGCTGAGCGGAAGCCTTACGACCGTAATTGCGTTCCCGAATCGGCCAAACCCGCTTTTTGGAACCATAGGCGGCCCATTCATTGAGCCTGTACCCGACAACGTCCACCGTTTCGGAAGGAAGCTCCTAGTTCCTGAGCTGACCGGCTTCCCTTTCATCGCCGGACAATCTGATGTACAAAGCGTCGATCTTTGGACCGGTGAACGTGAGACGGTCTTAACAGGGCTTTCATCCGCAATGGACGTAATGCCCGTCGCTCAACGCTTTCGCCGGGATGGCTATTACGTGCTCGAATTCAGTACGAACCAACTTGCGAACGCGCCCGGCAGACTGAGGCGGATCGACGCGGACGGCAATAGCACGGTTGTGGTGCCCGTGCTTCCGACGCCATCAAGTATGGTCCGGGATGACCGTACGGGCGATATTTTCGTGACGAATATCTTTCCGGGCACGATCACACGCGTTCGGTTATAGGGCTCGCCCGCTGAGCCCGAGCGGCAGACTTTCGTCCGGCGCGTTGACCGAAGTCTGCCGTTCTTCCCCTTGCTCACACAGGAACACTTTTTGAGGAGAATATGAAAATTCAGAGATTCACGGCACGCCTTGCGATCAGCACGATCCTTGGTGCGTTCGGTATTTTCAACACCTTCGGGCAAACTTCGGCCTTCAGTTACCAAGGAAAGCTGACTGACGCAGGTGTCCCCGCGAACGGGGCTTACATAATGCAGTTCGGCCTTTGGAACGCAGCGACAAGCGGGACGTCGATCGGCATACTATCGGACTTGAACGTTAACGTTCGCGACGGGGTATTCAACGTGCAGCTTGATTTTGGAGCGGCGGCGATATCGGGAAATGACCTCTATTTAGAGGTTTCGGTCAAAAAACTGCCCGGCGACACGTATACGACCCTGACTCCTCGGCAGCAGATACTTTCGGCACCGCACGCGATAAAGAGTGGTACTGCAGGCTCATCCGAAGATTCGGCAAAGCTTGGCGGTGTCGATGCCGCTCGTTTTGTCCAATCCGATGCGAGCGGCAACGTCAGCCTTATCGGCAACCTAACGGTCGCCGGCTCTACCACTTACGACACGGTCAACGCGGCGACTCAGTTCGACTTGGGCGGGTTGCGCGCTCTCGCCTCAGACAGCTCCGGAAATCTCTCCGTTGGCACGACATCGGGCACCGCTCCGACCGTCGCAAGGACCGAGAATGCCGCGGGTGCATCCCCACTTGCCGGTTCCAATAATACTTTCGTAGGAAACTGGGTTGGCACGAACAACACGACTGGAGGTTACAACGCGTTTGCCGGCTACGGCGCCGGCAATCATAACACCACTGGAAGCAACAACGCCTTTTTTGGCGCTCAGACGGGCTTTAAGAACACAGGCGGCGAATTCAACTCGTTTTTCGGCTCATCTTCCGGAAGAGAGAATACAACGGGTAGCTACAATTCATTTTCGGGCTATCAGGCCGGATTCCAGAATACAAGCGGCGGGTTCAATTCGCTCTTCGGAGCAGGCACAGGGTATGCAAATACGACCGGCGGCTATCTTTCTTTCTTCGGAGCCTCGGCTGGAGCGGCCAACACGACTGGCCTTGAAAACTCTTTCTTTGGGTACCACTCAGGGCAGAATAATATCAACGGCACCCAAAATTCGTTCTTTGGGTCGTTGGCCGGCCTGGCTACCACGTCCGGAAATTATAATACCTTTGTTGGGCGCGCCGCCGGCGCAAACAATACCACCGGTTCCTCCAATGTTGCTGTCGGAGCAGCGAGCGCCGGAGCGTGTTGCGGCAGCGCGATGACCGGGAGTGCCAATTCCCTTTTTGGACTAGCTGCCGGCGGGTATATTTCGAGCGGAAGTTACAATTCATTCTATGGCTACCAGGCCGGTGGGTTAAATACGTCTGGAAACACCAATTCCTTCTTCGGTGCTTCTGCGGGCTATCAGAATTCAATTGGTGGGGGCAATTCGTTTTTCGGCTATTCTTCTGGTAGCGCCAACACGACCGGCAATAACAATGCTTTCTACGGAGCCGGTGCGGGAGAAAACAACGCGGCCGGCGCACAAAATTCTTTTGTCGGAGCTAGTGCAGGTGGGAACAATACCGGGAACCTAAATTCATTCTTTGGAAATGGAGCCGGATTTACCAATACGACCGGTACAAACAACACGGCGATCGGAGCAAGTGCAGATGTTGGAAGCGGCGTCCTGACAAATGCGACGGCGATCGGTGCAAACGCAGTCGTGTCACAGAGCAACTCGCTGGTACTAGGCAACAACGCGAACGTAGGCATCGGAACTTCGGCGCCGACAGCCAAGCTCGAGGTCTTGGGTGACGCGAAGGTAACAGGGACCGGCAACGGCGTCGTCTTTCCTGATGGGACTAAGCAAACCACGGCTGCGGCCGGTGCCGCGCCGCGAATGATCTTCACTGATACCGGCACCGCGACGACGTCTTTTCCATGTAACAATGTAACGTCCACCGTACCGATACACACGGTCAATTTTACGAAGAACGCTGCATCGACCCGGTTGCGCATCGGGTACTCGGACTTCGTATATATTCGATTGCCTTCCGGAGAGTCCGGTTCTTTCCCGTGGGCCGAAGTGCTGATCGACAATATTGCAATAAGCCCAACTACGATCAGAATGCAATTTGCCGATTTTGATAACACGTCCACCGGAACCGTGTTCGATTACGCGAAGGCTTTCACGACATTCGGATTTGCCAGTGGTGTTTCAGCCGGGGCACACACCCTTACGGTACGGTATTTTTTTCCTTCGCTCGGTACCGGAACAGGTAGGAACTGTTCACGAGGCTATCCGTTCTACCCGTCGCGGATCGATCCCTATGAGATCGAGATCGAAGAGGTACCGTAACGTTGGGTTAAAGTGAAAAAAATCGAAACTGTTTTCGCCTAGACTCGTTCTTCCCGGCCAACAAGGCAAACTCCGAGAACTCGCTTTAGTTCTCGGAGTTTGTTTATGCCATCATTTCGATGTCGCGGGCCACACGTTGTCCGACTCGTTATAGTCCAAAAAGATCCCGCCGTCGAGAGCGACGCTTTTAATGGCCTTTTTCGAAGGGATGCGGACGACCGCTTGCTTCATATCCTTTTCCCAGATCGCAGGCGTTTGATGGAGCGTTTCGGTCGTATCATCATTAAACGTCACCTTCACATCGAACGGTGCGGGCGAGCCG
>JADYZI010000364.1 GCA_020853255.1 Acidobacteriota bacterium | reverse complement strand
TGAAGATGATCGAGATAAAGATCTCGCAGGGCGCAAAGCCGGGCCACGGCGGTATTCTTCCTGCCGCGAAAAATACTGAGGAGATCGCGGCCATTCGTCACGTCGTACCTCATACGACGGTCGACTCGCCGCCATCGCACAGCACATTCAACACTGCCGACGGACTGATGCGGTTCGTCAAACAGCTCCGCGATCTTTCCGGCGGCAAACCGGTCGGCTTTAAGATCTGTATCGGAAAGAAGGCCGAGTTCGTCGAGATCTGCGAGGCGATGATAACGACCGGTATTAAGCCGGACTTTATCGCCATCGACGGCGGCGAAGGCGGAACTGGCGCCGCACCGATCGAATTCGCCGACTCGATCGGAATGCCGCTTCGCGACGGGCTGTCATTCGCGATCGATACGTTACGTGGTTACGACCTGAAGAAAGATATTCGAGTGATCGCCTCGGGCAAGGTGTTCAACGGTTTTCATATCGCTCGCCTTATCGCGATCGGCGCGGATATGGTCAATGTTGCACGAGCGATGATGCTGGCCACAGGCTGCATTCAGGCATTGCAGTGCCATCGGAACACCTGTCCAACGGGCGTTGCTACCCAGGATGAACGACTGATCAAAGGCCTTGATGTCGAAGACAAGTCACACCGCGTGTTCAACTTTCACGACGCGACCATCAAGAGCTTTACAGAGTTGCTCGCGGCTTCGGGCGTTCATTCGGCCGACGAATTACAACGTGAACACATCTTCCGACGCGTCGGCGCAACCAAGGTGATGAAATACAGCGACATCTACCCGGAGGTCGAGATCGGTGCATACCTGAAGAACGGTCCGCCAACACCACCAAGCATCCACGAAACCATTATGTAAGGCCGGGGAGAAGGCGATCTACTTTATGTGATTTGCGAAGAATGCTGTTATATCCTCGATCATCGCCATTGTTACCTTATGAGGTGTCTCCGGATATAGTTTGAACTCTGCGTCGAGGCCGGTCTCCTTGTACAACTGCTTGCTCGTTTCCCAGCGTGATATCGGCGTAGGGCCAAAAAGCGAGAACGCAAGCTCCTTGTCCTCCGGCTCATAACCGTCGGCGAAGGGAAGAGAATCGTTATCATCCTTATCGCCCATAAATACTAGGAATGAAACTTTTCGCAGCTCTTTCAGATCGATCTTCTTGCCCGAGACGGCCTTAATGTCAGCGACTCCGAGCGGGTAACGAAGGGCCTTCTCCTTGAAGTCGGCAACAGGCGCGATCGGCCACCCGCCGGGAGCTCCCACGGCGGCGGCCTTCACCCTGTCGGGATGAAGGAACGCGAATCGGTCAGAGAACATTCCCGCGGCGGAAAAACCATAGATCAGAACACGCCTATCGACCTTGACCCCATTCTTCTCAAACCGCTTGCGTGCGTGGTCGATCATCGCGATCAGCTGTAGATCGAAGCGCCGGTACTCAGCCTTATCCGTTAGCATTGAGTCGCGGTCGAGAGCGTGAGTGTAGATCTTCCAATCTGATCTTGGGCGAGGGAAAACAGGCATCAGAACCGCTACGCCGAGTTTTGCAAAGGCAGTTTGAGCCTGTGCGATCCTTCGCTTTACGTCCGCCTCCTGAACACCGAGGTCATCATCGATCTTGCCCGAATTATTTGGCATAACGAGCAGCGTGAACTTGCCGCCCGTCTCCGAGGGAGCACGCATCTCGGCCGGGATATAGAGATAGTAAGGGTACGAAAAACCTTTTGCCGGCTCGACCTTTATCGCTTCGGCCTGGGCTTGCGCAATGGCGGCAATCTTCAATGCCGCGATAATCAATATGAAAAAGAAGACCGCTCTCATAGTGTCAAGGTCTTACGCTCAAGGCCGGACACAAGTTCCGAGGAATTGTTCCGGGCCCGCTTCACGCTTTACGAACGAAAGATTACGAGCGGTCCGTCGATGTAGCCGCCATTGATCAGAACACTCCCGTTTCCTTCTGGTGTACCCAAAGCCAGGCATCGCCGATCTCGTGATCCTGAACGATGCCTTCGACCGCGAATCCGTTCTTCTCGAGGATGCTGGTTGATGCGTTCTTCTCAGGAGCCGTCTTGGCCGTTACTGTAAGGCTGGGGTCCGTCCGGTAGGCGATAGAGGTCAACTCCTTGCAGGCGAACGACGCCACGCCTAGCCCTTCAAATTCTTTGAAGGTCCAATAGGCGACCTCAACTCTTCCATCCTGCGGCTGCCCGACAAAACCGCACGAGCCGACGATTCTGCCACCTCTGACCACAAAGTAGCCGACCCACGGCGGATGGAAACCGATCTGCGGGTAGAAACCTTCGTACATCTCCAGCAATAGTTGGCAGTCGGCGGAATCGAAAGCGTCCTTTGCCTTATCCTCGTCTTGTTCAATTATTTTTAGTTCCACCGCCTAACTCCCAATACGCCAACAGCAAGATGAAAATAAATGCATCCGCTCGCAGGGCACATTTCAGGGACACCAAACTATTCGCCTATGAAGCTTTGGATCCGATCTGCCAGGAAATATAATCAGCTGATGGTGGATCGGTGAGTCCGAGATTGCGTCCGATGGTTACGATCTGGCCGCGATGATAGGTTGCGTGGTTGACGAACTGTTGAATGTACTCATATTTCGTCAAATTGCATTGCAGCCATTGGTTGTCGATCTCGATCCGCTTTGACAGATCGTTCTCGGAAAGCGATCTGACAAATCTCGTCAGATTCTGCGAATTTGCCTCCAAGCCGGTAAAAAGCTGTTCCTTGGTGATGTCTTCAAGCTCCCAAACTCTGACAAACTCATCCGTTTCGGCGACCACGCCCCACCAAAATTCCTGCGCTTCCCAAATATGCCTGAGCGTTTTGAAAATGTTCGGACAACTTGACGGGATCTCTTGAAATAAAACCTCATCAGGTTTCGTCGAAAGCCATTCGAGATATCGCTGATTTGCCCATTCATTAAATTCGACGTTACTCGTGACCAGATCCTTTAGACTCATAACTCAATGATGTGCACCTCCGCCGTCCGGCAGATTGCCGTGATAGATCTCGCTGCCGGTTGCGACGAATTCTTTTGCCTTTTCCGCCATTCCGACGGCGAGGGCTTTTTCGGCTTCGATGTTCTGTTCGGCGGCGAACTCGCGGACTTCTTGGGTGATCTTCATTGAGCAGAAGTGCGGGCCGCACATCGAGCAAAAGTGGGCGAGCTTTGCGCCTTCGGCGGGGAGAGTTTCGTCGTGGAATTCTTTTGCCTTTTCGGGGTCGAGACCGAGGTTGAATTGGTCTTCCCAGCGGAACTCAAAACGCGCTTTTGAGAGGGCGTTGTCGCGATACTGCGCTCCGGGATGGCCTTTTGCGAGGTCGGCGGCGTGGGCGGCGAGTTTGTAGGTGATGACACCTTCTTTGACATCCTGTTTGTTGGGTAAACCCAAATGCTCTTTTGGCGTAACGTAGCAGAGCATCGCGGTTCCGTACCAGCCGATCATCGCGGCGCCGATCCCGCTCGTGATGTGGTCGTATCCGGGAGCGATGTCGGTCGTCAGCGGCCCGAGCGTGTAGAACGGAGCCTCGCCGCAAACTTCCAACTGCTTGTCCATATTCTCTTTGATGAGGTGCATCGGGACGTGGCCGGGGCCTTCGATCATCGTTTGGCAATCCATTTCCCAGGCGATCTTCGTCAATTCGCCGAGTGTGTCGAGTTCGGCAAATTGAGCTTCGTCATTGGCATCCGCGATCGAGCCAGGACGCAGTCCGTCGCCGAGACTAAACGAAACATCGTAAGTCCGCATAATTTCGCAGATCTCGCGGAAACGCGTGTAAAGAAAACTCTCTTCGTGGTGGGCGAGACACCATTTCGCCATGATCGAACCGCCGCGGGAGACGATTCCGGTGGTGCGTTTCGCCGTCAAAGGAATATACGGCAGGCGAACTCCGGCATGGATCGTAAAATAATCAACGCCCTGTTCGGCTTGTTCGATCAGCGTGTCGCGGTAGATTTCCCACGTCAGGTCTTCCGCCTTTCCGTTCACCTTTTCGAGTGCCTGATAGATCGGCACGGTACCGATCGGCACAGGCGAATTGCGAAGGATCCATTCCCGCGTGGCGTGGATATTTTTGCCCGTCGAAAGGTCCATCACCGTGTCGGCTCCCCAAAGCGTTGACCAACGCATTTTCTCGACCTCTTCCTCGATCGACGAAGCGATCGCCGAGTTGCCGATATTCGCATTGATCTTTACAAGGAAGTTGCGGCCGATTATCATCGGCTCAGATTCGGGATGATTGATGTTCGCGGGAATGATCGCACGGCCGCGGGCAACTTCATCACGAACGAACTCGGGTGTTACGTATTCGGGAATTGCGGCTCCAAAGGATTCGCCGCGGTGTTGGTGATAAAGCGACGAGCGGTCGCTTCGCTCTGCTTTCCGGACGAGAGCATCTGCGTTCCGGCCAAGATTCTCGCGGATCGCGATG
>JADYZI010000363.1 GCA_020853255.1 Acidobacteriota bacterium | reverse complement strand
ATGCGCTGTATGGACCTGGCGAATGGTTCGGCCTGCGGCCAATTCTGGCCCGTCCGCATCTAAAAGTTCTCTTTGCGGGCGAACACATTGCTGATTGGCAGGGTTTTATGGAAGGCGCCATCGAATCGGGCGAAGCGGCCGCCGAAGCTCTCATCGGCAAGCCAAAGCTGGTCCGACGGGCCGCTGTGGCTAAACTAGGTGCATATACCTAGACAAAAATTCCATTGGCCGCGAGAATGGTTATTTTACGGCCGTCGTTTTTGACTCTCTCGGATCGTACGGCGTCGCCTGATACTTTCTCACTGCTTCCTGTGCGTTGTCGTAGTTGTCACCGAGTTTTTCCGCACGGCCGTAGGCGGCGCTTGCCCGTGTGCGGTCGCCCTTGGCGTCATACGCATTTCCCATTTTGATGTTTGCCCACACCTGCAGCCAAGTCGGATCGAGGTCACCGCTCAAGGTCGCTTTGAAATTATCGATCGCGAGGTCGTAATTACGCTGTTCCAAAAACAACAGCCCAAGGTGGTAGTAAACCCACGAGTTTGAACGGTCGAGCTTCAGTGCGGCTTCGAACTGCTGCTGTGCTTCGACATAATTCCCTTCTTTGAATTGTTCGATCCCGCGGCGGGCGATGGACGAGATGCGAAGGTCCGGCGAGATGCGAAGAAGTTTGTAGTCGGGATCGATCACTACCGACAGCGGCTTTCCTGTCGATTCAATATTGAAATCGGCGCTCGCGTCATCAACCTGCACCGTGACCGTCTTCAGGCCGCCCTGGCCCTCGCTTCGCAGTTGTATATCGACGGGCAGGCGAAGATTATCGTAATTTTCCTTGATCGTTCCGCGGGCGACAAACTTACCGCCGCGTGTACGGATGATCTGGTAATCAGACGTAAATTCCGGCACACCGGTCCCTTCGACCCAGCGGGCAAAGAAGTATCGCAGGTTGTCGCCATTAACCTTTGTCGCCAGTTTTTCAAAATCGTCGATCGAAGCGTTCTTTCCGCGATACTCCTGCAGAAAGGTTCGCAAAAGCTGATCGAATTTTTTCGCGCCCATCGTGTCGCGGAGCAGTTTATAAACAAACGCACCTTTGGCGTACATAATGTGCTGGTACGCAGTCGATTGATCGTCAAGATTTGCCGGTGCCCTAAGCAGCGAGGCCGTTTGTTCAAACGTAAGGGCCTTTTCCAGCAACTCTCGCCTAAGTGCTTCGACCTGCTCGTTGTTCAATCCGCCCTCTCGAAGCGAAAAAGCACTGTATTCAGCAAGGCCCTGCGAAAGCCACGCGTCGTCAAACGATTTGAGCCCGACCGTCAAGCCCCACCATTGAAGCGCCGCCTCGCGCTGAAGGCGTTCAAGTGTTACCGGCCGTTCGCCCTCGAACTGTCGGCTGGACAGGAACAACATTCCCATTGAGGAATAAAAATCCAGGCTCTCATCGTCGATTTCGGCAACAATGAGCTTGCTCCCCATTTCCGGCGTGCCAAATTTCTTGGTGTAATAGCCGAGGGCCTTGCCGAGCGTTTCACCGTACGTTGCAATAAGGTTCTCTGAACCGGGCCGTGTGTAAAACTCAATATCGTAGCCTTCGATCTTCAGCGGCCTGTTGACGAATTTGCCGTAAGCGAAATTGCCTATTAACCCGGGTTTGGATTGAGTGAAGCGGAATTTTCCGTTTGTATTAGCTGCGGGGGTGTCGCTGAATCCAACTACCTGAAGGCCGCCCGGGGCCGTGATCGTGATATCGGATGTTGCCTGATCGGCCGCGTATTCATGGAATGGGAACCAGCGGGCCGCGTACATCAGATAGCCCTGATCATCGCCGACGTAGGCAAGGCGCTTCGTAAGCAAAGGGCCGCCGCTTGGCGTATTCAAGACACCGCTGTATTTGAAGCGGAGCTTGACCGGCGTGCCCTTCACAACGTCCTGGCCAAGGTCGATGCGGACGCTCGGCCCAAGATCAGAAACGCCCACCTGATCCTGGACGAACGTGATCTCGCCCGCCGGGACGACAGGCTGTGGCGTCGCTTTAACCGTTTTTGGCTGCTTGCCCTTGGCGACCGTTGCGATCGCGGGTGCAGCGGTCTCAACACCTTGCCGTGTGATCGAGTCCACCTTCAGCGATCCGTTCAGCTCAAACGATACCGACCGCGTATCTTCAAGCGGCACAAAAGTTACGTCCGCCGTTGCCGTCAGTTTGTTCTCAAGAGGCTGCAATTGAGCGTCTATTTGATAGCTTGTTACATCAAAGGGAGTCCGCTGGATCTGCTGCGCAAACGCCGGCAACGCTAACGCCATCGCAACGGTCAGGAAGCTGAAAATCTGTCGCTTAAATACTCTCATTTGTAATCCGAATCAGGTTATACCTGTATAAATATGCTCTCTTTTGATGTTCGCTCCCAGCGAATCGTTTGCCGCACGGCAGAAACGCCCCAGTGACCAGTTCGAACGGATCTACCGAACATAGATCGGATTCGAAATGATCCAGGGCATTTTATCAAATGGCGGGCCGAGTTGGTCGAGATAAACTTCAACGCGGTAAACGCCCTTGCCGTATGGCCCATACTTCAATGACGAGCCCAGATCTTCTGTCAACTTCTGTCCGTCCTTGAACAAGGCTATGCGCGATTCGGCGGGAGAGTTGACGCAAAGGGCATCAACATCGCACTGACTGAATCTGAAGCCGGTCGTATCGCCCAGAACGTCAAAACCAACAAACGACTGTCCTGACCGTAGCGCTTCCACAAGATTTTCGCGCGTTAGCGGTTTGTCCTTCTCGATCAGGACATGCTGACGAACGAGACGAAACACCTTTTCGTAGGGATCAAGTTTGAATCCAAGCAGATCATTTCCCGCATCATCGCCAAACAGGTGAAACCCGATATTCGAATGCGCGTCGGTGCCCGCGATCAGGCTGATATTACGCTTTGCCGCAATCTCGTCAAATTTACGCAGATTTTCATCAGGCCGTTTGAAGTAGGTTGCGAGCATTAATTCAGGATAAGCCGAAAATGACCAAATGCCGTCGAAGACCGCTGTAAACGGATTCATTCGTTTTGCGTTTGTGTGGAGGCTAAAGACTTCGATACCGTCAAAGTTCGAATTCCAGGATTTGAATTTTTCCGGGTAGGTGACGATCGCCAGTCGGTTTTCGGCATGGAGTTTATCGAGGACGGCCGGTGTCGGCATTTTTCTCAAACCGGCCGCATCGCCGCTTCCCGGGATCATCAAGAATCTATCAGAATCCGCCGTGTCGATCTCGTTCCCGCCTATAAAATGCGTCTTGCCGTAAACGCCATTCAGCGTCAGCCCGGCGGTATCAATCGTGTCCGACCAATGTTCGGTCATGATCACAAAATCCAGATCATTGGCGTTTGCGGCCGCGATAAGTTCTTCAAAACTGCCTGTGCTGTGGCCGCCGAGGTTTGTGTGGGCGTGGATTATGCCTTTGTATTCTTTGAACTGGTCATATGCCGCGGGAACTCGTGCACGGTTCAACTCGTTGACCTTGTCGGCGAGTTGGCCGATCTTGTATCGCCGATAGATGAACGGGGCCTGAATGGCGATCAGCACGGCCAGAATAATAAGTAGTACCTTTTTGATCACCTTTTTCATCCAATTTATGGTTCAGGGCTCGAACGTCAGGTTTGTTCCCCGACAGCCGAAAGGTAATGCTGACGTTCGCGCCCTGAACTATCTGTTATCCAGCCCCTTCAAAGTCCACCGATACCACTTGTTGAGCTATTTCGCGTCCGATCGCGACGACCTTTTGATGTTCAGGATGAACCATATATGCGTCCAGGGTCTCCAGATCACGATAAACGGCTACCAGGCCGGTATCGAAAGACCGGTCGAGGTGCAGAACGTCGGCACCGACCAGAAAGCTTTCGATGTCAGGGATCAACGACGGCAGCGCACGAAGCGAAGCGATATGCGCGGCCCGCTCGTCATCGGTCGTACCAGGCTTGTATTTCCAGCAAACAATGTGTGTGATCATAATTTATTATAAATATTAGCGGCCCGCGCGTTCGTTGAGCTTTTTAAAGCTCGCACCAGGCTCTCGTAACTTGGTGACGATATTCAAATAGTTTCTCTAGTCTCGAAGAGCCTAACTGCGATATGTCGGCCTTTTGAATGACCTTTGCCTTTCCCCACGGAGAGATCAATCTTTCAAACGCGTCGGGCAGTTCGTGGAACGCAAACATCCGCTCCGGCGGTGCTTTTATAATACTTTCCTTGATGAACATCACCCCGAAGTTACGATAGCACAGCGGAGTGCGAACTCTGCATTCGGCGGTCAATGGTTGAAACTAATAACCTAAACTGTTTTAATAACACAAATTTTTTGAACAGTTCCAGCTTATTCCAATTGTTTCGGCCTGCTTCACCCACGGCCGGAACGGTACAGAATCAAAACAATGGCAGAAAACACTAATGACCTCGGAGCGTTCTATAACGATCAGGTTTCAAAGGCAAAGATCTGGCAGGTGATCGGCGCGTCGTCGGTCGGGACGATGATCGAATGGTACGATTTTTATATCTTCGGCAGCCTCGCCGGTATCATCGCACCACTCTTCTATCCGCCGGGCAATGACACGTTCGCCTATATCGCTTACCTGGCGACGTTCGCGGTCGGCTTTGTTGTGCGGCCGTTCGGGGCCTTGTTCTTTGGGCGGATCGGCGACCTTGTCGGGCGCAAATATGCATTTCTCGTGACGCTTTTGATTATGGGCGGCGCGACCGCGGTTATCGGGTTTCTGCCGACATATTCGCAGATCGGCATCGCCGCGCCGATCGCCCTTCTGGTTATCCGTATTTTGCAGGGTTTGGCTCTCGGCGGTGAATACGGCGGTGCGGCGGTTTATGTTGCCGAACATGTCCCGGATGAGAAACGCGGGTTTTATACATCGTTCATCCAGATCACGGCAACGCTTGGGCTGTTCGTTTCGCTTGCCGTTATTCTGATCGTGCAGAACACGATGTCCGCCGAGCAGTTTGCGGGCAAGACCGGAGCGATAAGCGGCTGGCGTGTTCCATTTTTGATCTCGATCTTTCTTGTCGGAATATCGCTTTATATCCGGTTGAGAATGAAAGAATCGCCGATCTTTAGCCAGATAAAGAGCACTGGCATGACATCTGCAAATCCGCTGATCGAGGCGTTCACAAAATGGGAGAATCTGAAGATCGTCCTCATTTCACTGTTCGGCGCGACCGCCGGACAAGGCGTTGTCTGGTACACCGGTCAGTTTTACGCTCTATTTTATTTGCAGAAAATATTGAATGTTGATGCAACTGCGTCTAACTATGTCATCGCCGTTGCCTTGCTGCTCGGCATGCCGTTGTTCGTTTTCTTCGGAGCTTTGAGCGACCGGATAGGGCGGAAAAAGATAATCATGGCCGGCTGCCTGTTTGCCGTTCTGACATATATTCCGATCTATCATTCGATGCAGGCCGCGGCAGGGTCGAATGTTGAAACGGCAACGTCAAAGACAAATCCCGCGACCGGCGAAAAGTCGCTGACACCGATGTCCCGTGCGGCCGACGGAACGCTTGTAGCCGCACCGAAGGTCCTTACCTATTCTTCTTTCGGAGATTTTATTTCGAACCCGACGGCGTGGAAGCTTATCCTGCTGGTCTTCATTCAGGTCGTTTGGGTGACGATGGTCTATGGCCCGATCGCCGCATATCTTGTCGAAGCTTTTCCGGCTAAGATCCGTTATACAGCACTCTCATTGCCCTATCACATCGGCAACGGCGTTTTCGGAGGACTGCTCC
The DNA here is from genome assembly GCA_020853255.1 of Acidobacteriota bacterium. The sequence goes on along the minus strand of JADYZI010000363.1, from coordinate 1,047 downwards.
CGGTCGTCGGCGTGTCAATAATCGCCGAAACCGGCAACATCTACGCCGGTCTTTATTACCCGATGATCGTCGCTGGAATCACTTTTGTTATCGGCACAATATTCTTGAAAGAAACGCACGGACACAAAATTTGGGATGAAACAAGATAAGAAGTTTCACGCAAAGCTCGCGAAGGACGCAAAGGTAGCATAAATTTAAATGATGCACTGTATTTGTTCCGGCCTTTGGCTTTCCTTTGCGGTCTTTGCGAGCTTTGCGTGAGATCCTTTTTCGTCCTAACGTCACTGCTATGACAGAAAACGAACTAGCTACAATAATTGTCGATTGCGCTCTTAAGGTTCACAAAGCACTCGGTCCGGGATTGCTTGAGACAATTTATCAGGCGGCACTGGCTTATGAACTCAACAAACGTGGGTTGAAGATCGACATCGAACGCGGGATTCCGGCGTACTATGGCGAGGTTAAGCTGGAACTCGGGTTTCGGGCAGATATTGTCGTAGAAAACAAAGTTATCATTGAGGTTAAGTCGGTAGAAGCACTCGCCCCGATCAACGGCAAGATATTGCTCAGCTACCTGCGGCTGGCCGACATGCGGCTCGGGCTTCTGATCAATTTCAACGTCGAGCTTGTTAAAGACGGCATAAGGCGTGTCGTCAATAATTTATGAGAATTTCACGCGAAGCTCGCTAAGATCGCAAAGGAAAGCCAAAGAAGACAAAGCCTATCGAATCGATTTAGTGGCTCGTGTACGATTGTTTTCCTCATCGCTTTTTCTTCTTTGCGTCCTTGGCGAGCTTCGCGTGAAATTCTTTGAAATCCAGTCTGTGATGTGAGGAAAAAAAATATAGTCACTTACTTAGGATCAGGGTGCAAGAACCGCAATGCGGGCCAACGTATCGGTTGCGAGCTTATTTCCGGGTGAAAGCTCGATGACCTTTGTCAGATCCGTTTTTGCAAGGTCGTATCGTTTTGTATCGAAATAGATGGCGCCGCGCATCAAATACGCTCCCGTATATTTTGGGTTCATCTTTATCGCCTGTGTCAGGT
>JADYZI010000362.1 GCA_020853255.1 Acidobacteriota bacterium | reverse complement strand
TCTTCGTCATAGCGCGTGCTGCAGTTAGGGCAGTATTTCATAATGTCTGGATACTTGGATGAACGTAATGAGGCAAATGCGCAGCCGAAATTATACAGCTACGCATTCTAGCATGAAACCTTGCGGCAGAGAGAATAGACGAGCGTGGTGAGTGAGGTTTATTTGAAAGTGGGTGACTTTCGCAAATCGGTGTCCTTTTCCTTGGTCTCGCGTGCTCCGCGGCCGACGGGGCTAGCCTTGTTACCACGAAATTCACGAATCAAAGAGGAAATTCCGCGAGACAGGATCCTTCGAACGGGCGAGTTCAGATCGCGTAAACGCAAGTATGTAATGGCCCTGGAATGAGACCATTTCTACGGAGTTAAAATTTCGGCATTACAATGAGTTCAATCAGCGGCCCTCGAACCAATTGCATTGGCAAGTTCTACCGCGTATATTGTGGAATTGTTGCAACTTCCGTCCTTTCTTAAGACGACAGGCCAAGATCTGAATCGCACATTCGCGCAATTAGCGTTTGTTGCGGATGGCTTGTCGAATAACGTGCATTATGCCGGGTTTTGATTGCTCAGACTCACTGGGAGCGGTCAGGCGTTGAGGCCGGTATTAGAATTTCTGACTCCCTATGCCAATACGATGAGAATCGAGTATGTCTGTCATGCCTGCCTTTTGATAGAGACAGAAGATCTGCGGATCGCGACTGATCCGTGGTTTAACGGCCCTGCGTTTTGCGGGCAGTGGCATGTATTTCCAAAGCCGGTAAATTCGGAGAAATTGAGCGATGTCGATGCGATCTTTGTTTCGCACGGGCATGAGGACCATTTGCATGAACCGACGATGCGGCTGCTTCCGAAAACGGCAAAGGTCCTCTACCCGTACGCTTTTTTTGGCGGGGCCAAAGAGTATATCGAAGGCCTTGGGTTTGAAAGTGTGACCGAGGCGGTCACATTGCGAAAGTACAAGGTCTCGGCCAAAACGTCGGTCACGTTCATCGTCAACGGACACGACAGCATAATGGTGATCGAGAGCGGCGGCGAGATTCTGGTAAACGCAAATGACGCACTACATTCGTCGCCCGAAAAGGTGATCGATTTTTATGTTGACCTTATCCGCGAACGCTGGCGACAGGTTGACTATCTATTCTGCGGATTTGGCGGGGCAAGCCATTTTCCGAACACGATCCATTTTGAGGGAAAGGATGACTGGGAACGCGGCGTTATTCGCGAACAGCTTTTTGCCCACAATTTTTGCCGTATCGCGAGGGATTTGAATGCGGAGATCGCGGTCCCGTTCGCGGCTGATTTTGCTCTTTTGTCCGATCATCAACGGTGGATAAACGCCGCGCGGTTCCCGCGACAAAAGATGGCCGCCTACTACGCCAGATACTTTTCGGGCAGCGGCGCGCGGCCGGCGATCCACGACATGTATTCAGGCGACGTGCTTGAAGGCGGCGAGCTCAAAAAGCTGTCGCCGTATCGTGAGCGCGCAATGAACGGCGGTATTCAACGGCTTGTTGATGAGCAGTACGGCAACGAGATCGCTGCCAGGCGGCGTGTTGACCTGATCGACGAGAAAGACGCCGAACGGCTGGCCGGAGAGATCCGAGCAAACGTAAACAAGCGAAGAACGCTTTTTGATACGCGGAAGTTAAATGATCTGAAGTTCTGCGTGCGTATAACCGATGTTGAAACAAACAATTGCTTTAACGTGGCCATCGGACCGGGTTCGGTCAGCGTCCGCCGTGATGAGCGCCCGGACGACGATCGGATACTTACGATAAGTTTGTCGAGCAAGATACTGCGCTATTCGATCTCAAGCGATTGGGGGGCAGATGTTATTTGCGTGGGTTACGGCGCGGATATAGAATTCTCGGCCGCCGGGCTTGCCAGCGTTGACAAGGAAAAGATCTGCATAAGCCTGTTGGCGCGCTATCCAACCGTGGCTGATCTGAAAAAGAGGCCCGTGCGGTTTCTTAGCTTTCTGCTGCTTAATCCGCCTCGATTTACACGCTCGATCCGCAAGCTGAAAAAGTTTCACGACCAAAGTGATAACTATGACTGCAAGACATGGTTGTTAAAAGAGATCGCGGATATACGCTCTGCCTACGGCTTGCCCCAGATCGACGCCGAATTCGTTCCAACCCGTGAGCTAATGGCCCGTAACGTCTGAGTCGAGAGCGGTTCTATTCGGATCAGCTGCGTCCTCTTTAGAGTCAACGTCAGAACACCGTTTTCCGATCGGCGAGGAGGCCTGAACCACAGAATAAAAGGAATAGATCTGAATTTCGGAACATAGGTCACACCAGAGCAACCTGAGAGCTTTTCAGACATCTATACGGCGGATGGCCGCCTCCGTTGACAGATCTTTGCGAATAAGCGATAGCTTTAGTAAATGAACGAAGATACTGTGGACAACGCATTGCAGACCGTCGATGGCGACGGTGTAGAATATCGCGACCTTGGGTTTGGGACGGTTGTCACCGGCCAGAGCCGCGAGCGGCTGCTCAACAGCAACGGTTCGTTTAACGTCCGCCGGACCGGCCTGGGGCCGTTGGCGGCGATCAATCTATATCACACGCTTCTCTCGATGCGGTGGCGCACTTTTCTGCTTCTGCTCCTTCTTTTGTATTTCCTGAGCAATGTAGTGTTCGGGTCGATATATGCGAGCTTTGGCCCGGAGGCGCTTGTTGACACGTCGTCAACGCCGATGGACAACATTTTTATCCGCGGATTCTTTTTCAGCGTCCAGACCTTTGCGACGATCGGCTACGGAACGATCCATCCGGCCGGAATTATTCCGAACCTTATTGTCACGATCGAATCGTATTACAGCCTGTTGATAAATGCTCTGATCACCGGACTCGTATTTGCGCGGTTTGCGCGGCCTACCGCACGGGTGGTCTTTAGCGATGTTGCGGTCATAGCGCCATATCGCGACAAGACCGGCTTGATGTTTCGTATCGTTAACGGACGGAGCAACCAACTGATCGAGCTGACGGCTGTAGTGATGTTCGCACGGTTTGTGAATGAGAACGGGCGGACGGTGCGGCGATTCGACACGCTTGATCTAGAACGGCGAAAGGTGAGTTTTTTTCCTCTCGCATGGACGGTCGTGCACCCGATAGATAAAAATTCGCCGCTTTACGGCCTGGGCGCGGACGAACTTGTCGGGACGGACGCCGAGATCCTGATCCTTCTTACCGCGATCGATGAGACCTTTGGCCAGCAGGTGCATTCACGGTCTTCGTATAAGCCGGAGCAGATCAAGATAGGGCACAAATTCGTCAGTCTCTACAATACGGTCGAGGACGGCGAGCCTATTTCGATAGATATCCGCAAACTTTCAAAAACCGAACCGGAGTCTTCTCGCTGACAATATGGCCAACTTGGACAATGCCCATTTGAATATCACTTTCATTGAGAACGATCTTGCGGTTGCTGACGCTGCCAATGCGGCATGGATGAGGACCGATGGAATAACGATAGAAAAGTACTGGTCCGGGAAAAGAGCGCCCAATGAACGGCATTTTACGACGCGTCTGTTGTGGTCAGCCTCCGCGATGTATGTTCGATTCGATGCTGCACAGACTGAGCCGCTGATCGTCAGCGATTGGCCCGATGTGACAGCAAAGTCCGTCGGATTGTGGGACCGCGATGTTTGCGAGATATTCGTTGCTCCGGACGTGAATGAAAAACGGAGATATTTTGAATTTGAAGTTGCCCCGACCGGCGAATGGCTCGACGTTGCGCTTGATCTGACCAGCGGCGAGCGCGTTTCTGATTGGGGGTATTCGTCGGGTATGGAATCATGCGCCGCGATCGGCCCGGACAGCGTGGTGATGACGATGAAGATACCGTGGAACGCATTTGGCGGCCGCGGACCTAAAACCGGCGACGTATGGCTTGGCAATCTGTTTCGCTGCGTGGGCGAGGGAGCGGGCCGAGGCTATTTGGCCTGGCAGCCGACGCTGACAGTTGACCCGGCGTTTCATGTGCCGGAAAGGTTTGGAGAGTTTTGTTTCGTCAAATGACCGTTTTTCGCGCTTAGCGGATCAGGCCGTCATGCCGCCGTCAACCGCGATCGTTTGGCCTGTTATATAGCTCGATGCATCAGACGCGAGGAAAACCGTTATTCCTTTGAGTTCGCCTTCCATACCGATCCGCGGGATCATATTGCTTTCCTGTATTGAACTTTCATAGATATCGATCACCGAATCAGCGAGCCGCGAATGAAAGAAGCCCGGAGCGACAGCATTGACGCGAATGCCGCGCCGCCCCCAACTTGCGGCCAATTCGCGTGTCAGGCCGATAAGGCCGGCCTTGCTTGCGACGTAACCGGCATAGAACGGGCCGTTCGCCGATGACGTAATGCCGGCCACGGATGCTATGTTGATTATCGAACCGCTATTTTTCTTCAGCATCTCGCGTCCGGCGGCCTGAGCGAAAAGAAAGCAGCCTGTCAAATTTACGTCGATCACTTTTTGCCATTGTTCCAGC
>JADYZI010000361.1 GCA_020853255.1 Acidobacteriota bacterium | reverse complement strand
TCAAAAAAGCTCTCATTCAGGCTTATCGTCACTTCGGGACGCTGAGCGGCGGCAATGGCGGAGCCAAGCAAGATCAGGCCAAGGATCGTGATCAGTTTTCGCATCAAAATTTCTCCAGGTTGCCCGTTTTAGCGAGATCGGCAAAGAATAGATAGGCGAAAAGGAGGCGGCGTTGTCTCAAATTTCAGCTTAGAGAGCTATAATCCACTGCGGACGATATCATGCAGCCGGATCAGCCCAAGACATTGCCCAGCTTCGTCGATGACAGGCAGCACAGAGATCTGTGATGGACGGTCTTCCATCAACCGCATGGCGTCGAACGCGAGCGTCGCCTTCGTCGTCGTAACAGGGCCGGTCGTCATCATCTGTTCGGCCGTAAGGCCGGCGAGGCCATCGTCCGCGGAGCGTTCTATAGTACGACGCAGATCACCATCCGTGACTATCCCAACAAGGTGGCGGTCGTCGTTCACGACCGTTACAGCGCCGAGAGAATATTTTGAGATCGTTCGAACGACCTCAAGCCAACTCGTGCCAAGGTCAACACTCGGACTTTCCTGCATGAGGTCGCCAACACGCAGCGTAAGCCGTTTGCCAAGGCGTCCGGCGGGATGATTTACGGCAAAATCCGCCTCTGTCACGCCGCGGGACTCCATCAGAGTCATGGCAAGCGCATCGCCGATCGCCAGGGCAACTGTGGTCGATGTCGTCGGAGCGAGATTTAGAGGGCACGCCTCGCGATCGACCGACGCTTCGAGCACTATAGCCGCCTGTCGAGCCAGGCTCGATGCAAGGTTTCCAACAATGGCCACGACCTGCACCTCCCTGGCCTTTAGCGAAGGCATCATCGCCAGTATCTCGTCCGTCTCACCCGAATTACTGAGCGCTATGACAACATCGCCGGCGGCAACCACGCCCAGCCCGCCGTGGAGAGCATCTGACGGATGCAGATAGATCGCTACCGTTCCGGTACTGGTCAGGGTTTGCGCGATCTTTTGGGCTATAACACCCGATTTTCCGGTGCCGGTAACGACGATCTTGCCCGCGCAATTCCGTATTGCCGAGACAGCCGCCGCAACGCTGTCAGGATCCAGACGAACAGCCGAATGTTCGATCGCCGACGCTTCCAAACGAAGCAATTCGACGACCCTCGCGTGGACCGAATTGGCCTTTTCCTGTGATGCTGAACTCATTTTGATCATTCCGCAAGCGCGAAATTCGCTATCGGCTTGCCTAATTTTTCCTCAGCCGCCGCTTTTTGGCAGCGGGACGAGAACGTCGGCAACTATGAGCCACTTGCCGTTGCGAAATTTCCATACCTGGACGAAATTGCCCTTTTCGATCTCAACACCTTTGCTGTCAACGATCGTGTAGCCGCTATGTACATAACCCAGGTCAATGGCTTCCGTAAACGATTTGCGTTTTGCGAAACGGACGCCTCCGTCAGTACTTTTCACCAGAGATAGCGCAGCTTTTTTGCCAAATGCAGGAAGCTTGCCGTCCCGGAGGGCGATCGCATCGAAAGCTAGAAACTGTTTGTAAGCTTTTGCGGCACCAGATGCCGCGGCGACCTCATAAAATGCGACCGCCGAATCGGCAGCGGACACGCCTTCCGGATTCGATCCCTTGCCAAGGTCCGTGGGCGATCCAAATTCCACGGGTTCCGACGCCGGCTTTTCGTGACGGATCCCGGTGTCAAGGGCCGCCAGAAACCTGCCGTTCGGCTGTTTCATCCAGACAGATAAATAATGGCCGTAGAAGATCTCGCTGTCGTCGCGGCCTTTCGGCCGATACCGTGAATTGCCAATGCTGTACGCCAGCGCGCCATTGGCCGAAACGTCGATCCAGACAGGGTTCCAAGTCAGAGCCGCGTTCGAAGGAGCCCTCGCCCGCCACGCTTCCCGCGCATTCACCGCATCGGGCATGAACATTACGCCCGCCGGCGACAGAAACTGAATGAACCCATCACGAATGCCTCTCTCGGAAACGAGCTTTTCAAAGCCTTTCTCGGTCTCAAATATCTTTTGGGCCGTGTCCTGAGCAGCCAGGGAGGCGGCGAGGAAGATTGACAAAAGAAAAGTCAGCAGCATTCTCATACACCGTCGATTCTAGCACAGCTTCGATGTGCAAAAGCCGGCGCGCGGATCGTCAAGTTATCAATCTGACGGCAATTCACGAGGCGGTCTAATGAGAATACATCAGCCCAGAAATACTAGCACGAGAGGAAAGTACATGTGCCTCAACTGTGACTTTCGCTACCACGAGCTTGTGCCGTGCCCAAAGTGTCGTAAACACAGTCTTAGGACCGAAGAGCAGATCCGGGTGAACGGCATAATGCTCATCACGGTCAGCTTGGTGCTGACAGCAATGATGGGTGCGGTTTTTCTTATTCTCGGCGCCGTTGCAGGCCTTCGAAGCAAGTCGCTAACTGACCGCGATCTATTTCAACTTGCGTTTTTCGCTCCGCCCCTGCTCGGCATCTTCCTGCTTGGCCTCATGGGCATCCTCGAAGGCCTTTGGCGGGCATTCAGCGGTTCGCCTTCAGGGTGGATATTCAAATTCTTCGGCGCCATCGCATTGCTCCTCTTTATTTCCGGTATTTTGATCAAGATCGCCGCGTTTCTCTATTTTAACTAAAGCGACGCCAAACGATTGGCGTCCTTTTTCGCCCTTCGATCCTATATCGATCACTCTACGGTGACAAAATCAGTACCGGTCCGGCCGAAGGTTTCCGGAGCGTACATCTCTTCAGCTTTTGCGGGCGGGACTACGAACTGGCCGGGCGTCGTTGCTCTTGTGACGTAGGTGTAGTTATAAACGCCTTCCCACAGCAGTGATGAGAAAGCCTCGGCACGTTCGTCGCGGAAATTCTGATGTTCAAACCAGTTCCAACGCCACCAATAGTAGTTGCGGCCGTACGATCTGCTGCCTACCTCGACCACGCCCGTGTTCCCTCCGCCGGTGTCGGGCGGGATGGCTTCAGTCGTTTTGAGTTCCGGATTTAATATCTCAAGTCCGGCCGGTAAACTGTCGACAAGTGCAACGTGATAACGCCTAGCCTGCGCAACCATCGTCAGGCGGATGCGAACACGGGCGCCGGACTTGATCGTCCAACTCCCGTCCGCGTTGTGTTTTACATCGTCCTTATTATCGATCGCCTCATATTTTCTCAGTACCGTAAAGCCGTAATCGGCGGGTTCCAGTTTCAAGTTCTTCGGCGCATACTTCATCCCGATCCGGTAATACAGCCTTCCCGCTCCCTGACGGTCGATGATGAGCGGAACGCCAACGTCCTTGCGTCCCTCCACCGCTACCGCAGCATTCCCCAACAGGTACGACATTGGAATGTTCAGCACATTCGAATCCACCGAGCGGCCTTTGAACGCTTCCTCGCCCGCGTATGTGCTCCCAAGCCAGATACGTGTGACAAAATCAGGCGTGACCTTTTCGAACGCGTTGAAGTATTTGTCGAGCGCCAGCAGGATAAATACATTCTCCTGCGTCGAACCCCAATGGCCTTTTTTGCGATGGGCCAGCAGGCCGCGGACGAGCTTGGGGATGAGGTTATCGGTCGGAACGCGGACTTCAGTCCGCCCGCTTGCGGACTGAAGTCCGCGTTCCGACGTTTTGATCAGCGCTTCCAGCAGCACGCCGTCCGCTCGGCGGTTTGAGTACATGATCAGCCAGCCGCCATCGCCGTAATCTGTCACGAAATTGGCGGTGGAAGCTGTTTCGGTTGTTCGATTCGTCAGGAATCGTATGATCGACCCGACCTCGGCGGCAGAGCTTTTGTCGCCAGCGAGAACCGAGAGGATCCAGCCGAGTGCCTCGAAGGGCATACGCGTGTTGTATAGAACAGCGGACTGGCCGCTCGCTGACGCAGACGGTTCTGACCTGCCTTCGGCCAAAAGGTTTTTAGCCTTGCCGGCATCTTTATCGCCCATGAGATCACGGACATAGAGTGCGTATGCCGAAATTGTCCAGCGCGCCTGCGGCGAGGCCTTGTGCCACTGGTCGTTCATGTGGCTTTCGATATTGCTCAGGTACGGTTTCGTCCGGTTAAGCATCTCGTCCGGCACTTTGTAGCCCTTCTCTTTTGCCAGAGCAAGTGCGTGAGCGACGTGGACGGTAAGGAACGGATACTCGTATCGTTCCCGTTCTTTTTGCCAGAGCCCAAAACTGCCGTCTTCGCGTTGGCGGGATTGCAGGATCTGAATATCGCGTTTGAATCTTGCCTCAAGCTCGGCCGCGGACGGCATATCTTTGGCTTTGAAGGCGTTCAATACATCGCGAAGGGCCGCGGTCGAGATCATTCTCGACGCGATCTGCTCGGAGCATTCGTATGGATAATTCGCGAGATAAATGTATGCGTCCGTCAGCTCTTGCAATTGGGTAGAACTCGTCGTTATCTCAAGCCCGCCAAATTGCGGATAGACATCGCCGGGAGCCTGGACGGGTTGAATGATCGCTCCGTCCTGATCGGTCGTGCCGTAGGTTGCAAACGCCTCGGTCGTTGCCGGTGTCCAGACGGGCAGCGAGATCTCGGCCGCGTCGTTGTGCTTGCCGGAAGTGACCGCGATCTGGAATCGGGCGGTACCGGCTTTTATGGTGCTGACAGGGAACCGCACCTCCTCGCGGCTGTTGGCTTTGACGAGAACGCGCTTCCCATCCGAGTCGGAATCGGGAGCGGTAGCGACTGGGTTCTTCAGGCCAGCGTCTGGGAACCCAGTCGCTATCGCTCCTGGTTCTGACAGGCGGGCATTCGTAGCGCGGACCGCCACGTCAACCGTCATGTCCTGATCGGTTTGATTCTGGACAACGACAGGAAGCTCGACACGATCGCCAAAGTTCATAAACCGCGGAGCGCTCGGGCGGACCATAAGCGGTTTCTTTGCTGTGATGTTCGATTCCGATCTGCCGAAACGCTTGCCCTGATCGACGGAAACGGCGGTGATCCGGTAACGGGTCAGGTTGTCCGGCAGTTTTACATCAACGATTGCACGGCCGTTCGAGTCGGTCTTGACCGATGGCGACCAAACAGCGAGGGCGTCGAAGTTTTCGCGCAGGTCGATCGGAGCCTCGCCCTCCGGGAGGTAAATTCGTGAACCATTGGAAGGATCCGAGGCTTTCGCGGCCATCTTCAATTCCGACCGCCCCGCCCTGCCAGCGGTTGGAAGCGATTGTCGGCCGGAGAAGGAATCAGTCGACGCCCCCTCGCTAGCAACGGGTGACGGCGGAGGCGGTGGTGGATTAACATCATCCGGATTTCCAAGCAGAACATCCTTCCGCAGATGATGATCGGTCGTCCCGGTCCCGCGCGGCGTGTAGAAGATGGACATTGGGTCAGCGATCGAATAGCCGGAGAGAGCAAGCACCGACTCATCGACGATCACGACGGCAACCTCGCTGTTCGCGACCGGTTCACCGGCGTTGTCCTTTACCTCGATATCGACTTTTGTTTCGCCGCCGGGGACAAGCGTTTTGTCCTTTGGTTCAGCGGATACCGTAAGCTTTCGCGAAGCGGTTGAGATGGAAAGGTTGATATTGCCGCTTGCAAACGCCGGGCGCGGAGCTCCGGCGTCTCGCCGTCCGGCCGCAGCCGGGACGGCAGCGTTCCGTTCCGCCGAGCCGACAAGATCGACCTGGGCGTTGATGTTCGGCAAATACGTTTCATCGAGTGGGATCTTCAATGTGATCGAGGAATCCTTCATCGTAAACCGCTCGGTTTTAACGATCCCATCGCGGCGGAGCGTCAGCACGCCTTCAACCGGAACTCGGACCTCAGTCCGCCGGTTTCCGGATGGCTCCGCAAAGGGCGCGATCACCAAAAGTTCGGCCGTCTCACCAGGTGCATAGTCCTTCTTATTAGGAATGATCTGCACTTCTTCCTGCTCAACATTTCGTTTCGGCGGCTGCTTTCCGCCGGGAACCCAGATGGTGAATTCGCTTTCGTTTGGCCGCTCACGGTCGTCCATGACCGTTGCGGTGACGGTGTACCGGCCGCCAGCTTTTGCGGTAAAGGAACACTTTGCTACTCCGGCATACTGGCCGCCTGCTGACGCAGGCGGTTCTGACTTAACTGTGCAGGTCTGTTCGTCGACCGTGACCTCATTCCACGAGCCTTTGTCGAACTGCCAATCCTTGAGCACGGCCTTTATCTCGATATCACGGTTCGGGATCAGCTTGCCGTCGATGTCAGTAACGATGGATTCAACATTGATGGCCTCGCCCTTCTGGACGAACGTGCTCGGCGTTCTGATGCCGACATACAGGTCCGCCGGATGGACAAGCATCGACGTTCGGCCGGCAAACGTCTGCCGATTTACATCCTGGACCGAAGCGCTGGCGCTGATGGTGTATGGCCGCGGCGGTTTGACCGAATCGAAATCGATCCGGAGCAAATGGCGGCCTTCGGTATCGGTAACGCCCTTAAAATTCTGCGTCGTGCCGCCATACGGCCTGTTGTAATCATATCGGCCCCACCACGCCACCCATGTGCCAAACGTGAAATCGCCGCGGTTGGGTGGTGTGTAGTTGGTCGGCGTCGCGGTGACGGTCCAGTTGGCTTCGGCGTTCGGCAAGCCACCGCCGGCGTAGTATTTAGCATCGACCGACAAAATCGCGTGGCCGCCGACAAGATGCGGTGCTTCCGTTTCGACCTTGGCCGTAACCTCAAACTCAGGCCGGCGAAATTCCTGTATCTGGAACTGATGCGAATGGTTTTCGCCGCTGACCTTACCGTTCGTATGCAGATCGATCCGGGCATAGCCGAGGTTTACGTTGTCGGGCAGTTTGAACTTGAGATCGAAAGCACCAAATGCATTGAGCGTTCCTTCGCCTTTCGCGATCTCATTGTTTCGCGGGTCTTTGACGGACCAGGTAAGCCCGCTCGCTGCATCGCCGAGCCCTTCGACATCGCCAAGCTTTCCGCCCGTTATCCGGCGGATGTATCCCTTGACCGAGACTTCCTCGTTTGGCTTGTACATTCCTCGGTCGTCAAAGACGAACCAGCGGAGCGAATCCGAACTGGCCCTTTTATACCAACTGCCGGTGTCCTGCCAATAGTATTCGGTATTCTCAGGCAGAAACGCAGTATCGCTGCCGCGTTTTGCGACAAGAAGGCTCATTCCCTTGTTCGACGGCGTTTCGGGCAGCGCGAGGCGGAGAATGCCGCCGGGACCTGTGGAATTTGATTGCGCGGGCTCGATGGTCTCACTTTCGGCCTGCGTTCCGTCGGGGTTGAATGAAGTAATATCGCCCGCGCTTGGGCCGCCTGAACCGGCGATCCATTCCCATGCGGACTCGATCCAGCCGGTTTGTTCGGTCGGCACGCTGCCGTTAGGCATCACTGAACTAACGGCGCCGTTAGGATAGATCGACAACTGCACACCGTTCAGGGCCTTGCCCGTTGCGAGATCAGTCGCAAAACCAACTAGCTCCTCATTATCCACGAACGCATCAAGCCCGATATGCGTGCCCTGAACCCATGTAAAAACGCGTGAACGGTCGTATTTATCTCGTTTGACCGTCGGCTCGACATCGAGAATGATGTTGCCAAGCCCGCCGGGCAGGGCCGCGCTGAGGTCGATCCGTGTTTCGACCAGTTCATCCTGAACGTTCTTGATCGGAACGACCGTTTCAGAAATAAGCGATCCGGGAATGGCTGGGCGTTCGCCGTCGTCGTAGTTCATTCGCCGAAAATACTGTGTGAACTGATACCAGTTTTCGGGTGTTACACGATACATCCGCACGCGGGCATTCGAATGATTTGTGGTGTAGATCGAAAATGTCGGCTTTGACCCGGGGTCAAGCACGACCATCGAACCGCCCTGGGCGTAGAAATTCTGGGGTGCGGGCCCGACCTTGAACGCTGCTACGGCGGGCTGGCCCAGAGTTTGGCCGAAATTGTCCGTCAGGCCGCCGTCGACGGTTATCTTGTACGTCGTATTCCCTTTTTTGTAGCCTTGAAAATATATGTAATTCCCCGAAGGATAGATACTCAACCCTTCGACGGCGGGTTCAACCTTGACCATTTCCTTAGCAAACTTTCCGCTGTCGATCGGGTTATTAAATTCGACGTACCACGCATCAAACGGCGAGCAATCGGGCTTGCTTTCCCAACCGCAATACGATCGCTTGTACTTGAACGGCCCGTAAGTTGTGAACTGAAAAGGCTGGCGTTCAACGGTTGTCAGCGGCCCTTCGGCCGATGGCGTGCCTTTCTCCACATTCACTGTAATGGTCGAGGCTCCGGGCATTGCGTCTTCGACGCCGCCATTAGCATTTACTGCCCTGAATGCGACCCAACGGCCGGGCTGCGTTTGCTTGGCGTGATATGAAATATTGCCGTCGGCGGCGATCTCGGCCTCGGTGGCCAAACGCGTGGCCAACTTTCGCCCGCCGGCAAGTACGGAGATTGTCCTCAGTACCGCTTCGGGGTTTATCGCCTGGTCAAAGCGAATGAACATCAACGCATCGCGCCGAACGACCTGATTCGCTGGGATCATCTGTTCAACCTTTGGCGGCGGAGTCGTAAATGTCCATGAGAAATCTTTCGCCAGCGTCTGTCCGGTCGCAGACTTTGTCCCGGCGGGTATGCGAGCGGTAAACTTGGTTGCCATTGGGAAGCGTTTGTCCGTATCGAACATCAGCGTTTTTGTCCCAAGCCAACGCCACCGGCCTTCTACCTGCGGCGCGAACTCGATAGGTGCATATTTTGCCGCTTCTTCCTGTGATGTGACGGCCACCATCGGCTGTGAGAAGGTAACGCTCAGGTCCGGCGCCAGCGGTACCTCTCCTTCCGGCGAAAAACGTAGAACTTCAAGCGACGTATTAGTGCCGGCTGTATTCGGCAATGCCCTGTCTGCATCGGCAGGAAATTTTATGGAAATGCGATTCCCGGTTTTCGGTGCCGGCAGCGTTCCGATGCGTTTTGAAAACTCCGTCTGGTCGCTTGGGTCGGACTTTATCGCGGGAAGCCGCTTTAAGATCGACGACGACAGATCTTCTGAGATAGGCTCAGCCGTCGCCGGCGGCTGCACGGTCCGGGTTTCCGAACCTTGAACACCTTCACTTAATCGAAACGTGAATCCAGCCGGAATATCATTCATTCTCTTTTCCCTTGGCCTGCCGGCGACCTGCCCGGAAGCGACCGTTGCAAACGGAGCAAAAATGCTCAAATAGACCGAAGCCAAAACCAATACTGCCGTTAGTTTCCTCATTTTTATTAGCTTTCCCTCACCCGGGACCTTGACCGATATGATGGCGGAGTACAGACGAACCAACTTTATCGCAAGATCATACTTTTAAACCAGCGGCCGAAGCGATTTCGCCAACCCGGCCTAAGTACTGAACGCGGTCAGGTTTCGCAACTTGCACCGAACAGTGGCAGACCATCTTTCTTTGCGGCCCGGGGCGAGCCTTGCGTTACTTCAAAACAGGTCTCACGCAAAGACCGCCAAGGACGCAAAGATCAACCGAAAGAAACTCAAAGCAAATTCGCCTTCAACCGCTGGAGTTTGCTATTCCATAAATCCTTTTTCCTGTTATACTAATCCTGAAAATGCAACTTCCGACAGTTTTTGGTCGTAGGGGATTTGGCGAAAGTTCTT
>JADYZI010000360.1 GCA_020853255.1 Acidobacteriota bacterium | reverse complement strand
TTTCGATAGGCAATGCACCGACCACGCGTGCCATCGGCTCGGTCACGAACTCATGGTAGGGAAGCCACGGATGCTTTGCATGCAGGTGGCCCTCGACGCCGAGGCGGGCCCAATCATCAAGCTCCTGTTCGATGTACCCGCGAGCTGTCTTCGGCTGTAGTCCGAGTGAGTTGCCGGTGAAATACACAACCTCGCGGCCCGCCTCATCCAGCGGAATGTGAAACCGCTTGCGGTACGGCCGAAGAGCGTCGCCGGTATCAAGCAATGCCGCGAATTCGGCGGATGTCTCAAACAGTTCTGTATCGTTAAGGGTCATGGGCAAATTCTATCTTCAAAATTGACGTAATTGTCAGAGTAAGGGCCGCGTGTGATCAAGTGCATCTGGTCTAATTCCCAATTTGGCGGCCGAGCCGTGAGTTGCTGTCCAGCTATCTGTACGCAGTGTTCCGACAGAAGTTTCCAGGTTTTCTTTTTGACTTCTAACCTCGGCCCGCCGCTCCAACGGCTACTACAGGGTTATCACGCTATTGAAGACGGGCCCTATCCAGATCAAGCCAGTTTAGCGCCGAGCCGTTGAACAGCATTTCTTTTATCGAATCATCGTATTCCATTGATCCGATAAGGCTTCCGGGTTCGAGTTCGCCGAGCGGAAAAGGATAATCGCTGCCGAGCATGACCTGATCGGCGCCGACGAGCTTTATCAGAAAATCGAGCTTTGCCGGTTCGTGTACCAGCGAATCGAAATACATTTTGCTCAGGTACTTTCGCGGACTGTGCGGGTTATCAACGGCGCACAGGTCGGGGCGGACGTTGAATCCGTGGTCGATGCGTCCCAATGTTGCCGGAAAGGAGCCGCCGCCGTGTGCGAAGCAGATGCGAAGGCCCGGACATCTTTCAAGCGTGCCCGAGAATATCAGCGAGCAGATCGCGCGCGAAGTTTCCGCCGGCATTCCGACCAGCCACGGCAGCCAGTATTTCTGCATATCAGTCTGGCCCATCATCTCCCATGGGTGGACAAAGACCGCCATGCCGAGCTCTTCGCACGCTTTGAAAAGATCAAAAAACTGCGGCTCGCCAAGATTTAGTTGATTGACGTTAGTGCCGATTTGCACGCCCGCCATGCCGATCTGTTTACAGTGTTCGAGTTCCTTGATCGCGAGAAGCGTGTCCTGCATCGGGAGCGTTCCAAGACCCACAAATCGTGTCGGGAATTCACTGACAGATTCGGTGATGTTCTCATTCAGAAATCGTGCGATCGCCGCTCCGTCGTCCGGTTTCGCCCAGTAGCTGAACATTACCGGCACCGTCGATAGCACCTGGGCATTTACGCCGAAGCCGTCACATTCCTCGATCCTTTTTTGCGTGCTCCAGCAATTGTCCTCGATCTCGCGAAAAAAATGCCCGTCGTCCTTCAGCATCCGGGCACAGCCGGGGCCGTTGTGTTCAAGCTGGATAAATCCGCCGTAGCCAAACTTGTCTTTCCATTTTGGAATATCCTTTGGAAGAATATGGGTGTGAACGTCGATCTTTAGCATTGATTCATTTTAGCCGAACTGGCCCGGAAATCGCATTCGACGCTCAAAAACAGATCGGGGCCGCTCGTCGAACGGCCCCAAGAGTTCATCTCAAATTACCGGTTGGTGTCAATGATCGTCTTCTTCATCATCAACATCGCCCGGCGGTCGTCCCGGCCCACCTCCTGGGGCGGCCGAAGGCGGTTGAATGTATGGGATCTTTGCCTCAAGCATCATATTGTTCAGCTTGGCAAGATCGACGCTGATCAGGTTCTTCACCTCTTCAGCAGCCGGCGGGATCTTGGCAGAAAGTATCTCGATCTGTGCGAGTTCCCATTCCGTTGGCGCTGTCGAAGCACTTTCGATCGCCCCGAGCACCTGGCCTGCACGCTGATTCAGCGGCGTCGGCAATTCGACGACCGGCGGGCCTGCCTGGCTGATGTTGCTTACGAGCGAAGGAGGCGTTCCCCAGTTCACATAGGCGGCATCAACCTTTTTCAACATGTCTTCGGCGGCTTTTCTGATGTTCTCCGGAACACGCGGTGCACCGGGCCGTTTCCAGGCTTCGATCGCGTTGTTCAGATTTGTCCGAAGGCTTACGATCTGAGACTGTGCCGTTTGAGCCTGCGTTACGACCGGCTGGAACTTGATAAGTGCAGCTTTTTTCTTCGCTCGATCTTCGGCTGAAAACACGATCCTCGGATCGTCAATAACCTTAAAGGTTTTCGATATTTCCGTATTGCCGTGTTTGATCTTTACGGTATAGTCGCCGGGATCGACGCGGAAACCTTGATTTCCTCCGCCAAATCCGCCGCCACCACCGCCACCGCCACCGCCGCCAGCGGGCGGAGCCTGCGGCCCGGCGGGCCTCCAACGCATATCCCAGATAAAGCGATTAAGGCCTTTATTGGCAACGCACTGCTGGCCGCCTCCGCCGAACCCGCCAAAGCCTCCGCCGCCGCCGCCGGGACCGCCTTGTCCGCCCGAAGCTCCGGGAGTTGCTGCCGGCCTCGGCCCGGTACAATTGACGGTTCTAAGAGTTTGGCCCGCCGAGTCCTGAAACGTCAGCGTCACATTGTCGCGGGCGGCCAGCGCGTCCTTTAGGTAAAACTGGATGATCGCCCCGTTTGGCGGGTTCTGTCCATAAAACACTTTGTCCGATGTAAGCGGCCGGTTGTTCCAAAGCCGCCAGATAACAGACTGCCGCGGCTGGAACAGATAAACTGCGCTGTCTGTAACTTGCTGTGCCATCTGCTCGATCG
Organism: Acidobacteriota bacterium; assembly: GCA_020853255.1. The sequence goes on along the minus strand of JADYZI010000360.1, from coordinate 17,251 downwards.
GTGTCATATCGTCGAGCACCCAGATCGAGCGTCCATGTGTTCCCAATATAAGATCGTTCTCGCGCGGATGTATTTTAATGTCATCAACCGGAACGGTCGGCAGGTTCAGTTTGATCTGCGTCCAGCTTTCGCCTTTGTTGAACGAAGCGAAAAGGCCAAATTCCGTACCGACGAACAACAGGTTCGGATTACGCGGATGCTCGCGGACAACGTTCGCGACACCCGTGTTTTGCGGCATGTTCGCCGTTATATTCTTCCACGTTTCGCCAAAATCGTTCGTCGAATAGATATAGACCTTAAAGTCCGCGTTGCGGTGTCCGTCAAATGTTACATAGGCCGTGCCCGGAGCCGACCGCGAAGCGATCACGCGGCTAACGTACGTCCCTTTGGGAACACCCGAAACCTTGTCGATCACGTTCTTCCACGTTTGGCCGTCTCGCGTCACCTGAAGATTGCCATCGTCCGTCCCAGCCCAAAGCACATTTTTGTCCAGAGGCGATTCGGCTATTGTCGTGATCGTCGGATAATTCTGAACACCGTCGTGCCGCGAACGTGTGTTCTTGTCCGGCACCTTGCCCATTATTTCGAGTTTGTTCCTATCGACACCTGTCGTCAGGTCGGGGCTGATCTTTTTCCAGGCATCACCTCGATTTGTCGATTTGAAAACAAAATTGCCGGGATAATAGACCGTGTTCGAATCGAACGATGATATCAGGATCGGCGAGTTCCACTGGAACCGATACCGGTCCTCGCCCTCTTCTTCCCGCGGCCTGATACTCTTGCTCTCGCCGGTCTGGACATTTCGCCGCAGAAGGTTGCCGTCCTGTGATTCAGCATAAACCGTGTTCGAATCATTTGGGTCGGGTTCGGCATAAAAGCCGTCGCCGCCGCCGATCGCGTACCACTCCGCGCTGGTTATGCCGCGCGGGTTCATCGACATGCTTGGCCCGCACCATGTGTTGTTATCCTGCAAACCGCCGCAGATCAGGTACGGCATCGCATTGTTGAAGCCTACCTCATAAAATTGTCCGAGCGGGACAGTGTCTGAATATTCCCACGTGCGGCCTCGGTCATATGTGATGTTGATGCCGCCGTCATTGCCCTGAATAATATGGTTAGAATCTTTCGGATCTATCCAAAGGCCGTGAGTGTCCGCATGCGGAGCACGCGAAAAATTGCCGGACCAGGTTTTGCCGCCGTCCTCGGAATACTGCATTGTCACGCCGGCCTGCCACAAACGCTGATCGTTGTTCGGGTCGATGCGTATTTGCGAAAAATACATTGGACGCGGAACGGCGTTTATCTCGGACATTCTCGTCCATGTTTCGCCCTTGTCGTTCGAACGGAAAATACCGCCGTTCGCATGTTCGACAGAGACGTAAACAATATCGGGATCCTTTGGATATACGGCTATCGCGATACGGCCGGTCTCGAGCAGCCCTTCGGGGCGCGGCGTCGGAGCATTCTCCGTATCATAGGGCATTCCCTTTGTGACCTTCGTCCAGGTATCGCCGCCATCATTCGATTTATATAACGCACTGTGTTCGCCGCTGCCGTTAAAACCGAAAACCGTCCGACGCCGCTGGTACATTGCCGCGTACAGAATATTCGGGCTTACGGGGTCGATCGCGATCTCGGTGGCTCCAGTGTCGTCATTGACTTTCAGCACCTGCTGCCACGTCTTTCCGCCGTCGGTCGTTCTATAAACTCCGCGTTCCGGCGACGCTGCCCAAAGATTTCCGGTTGCCGCAACATAAACGATGTTCGGATCTCGCGGATGCACGATGACACGGGCAATGGCCATGGTTTTATCGAGGCCCATGTGCTTCCATGTCTTTCCGCCGTCGAGCGATTTATAAATTCCATTTCCCCACGATGAGCTTTGGCGGTTATTTGACTCGCCTGTTCCGGCCCAAATTATCGAAGGGTTGGTCGGCGAGATCGCAATATCGCCGATGCTGTTGACCGCCTCTTTGTCAAAGATCATTGTCCAGGACGTTCCGCCGTTCACCGATTTGGTAATACCGCTTGCCGCGGTCGCCGCATAGATGATGCGCGAATCAGAAGGATCGACCTCGATATCATTGATGCGGCCGCCCATAGTCGCCGGCCCGATCTCGCGGAAACGAAGGCTTGAAATTGCCGATTCAATTGAGGAGTCTTCCCGCGGTGTCGGTGTGGCAGCCGGTTCCGGCGTGGCGGCTGTTTTTCGCCCGGGTCGCGGTGATTTGGCGGGTTCGGGCTTGTTCTGGGCCAAATTGCCGGTGGTGGCAAACAGAAGCGCGAACAAAGCCGCGCACGCGAATTTAGTGAATGGTGACATCATGTTAGATTGGACCTCACACGTACTGATCGATGTTTGGATTCGGTATCCGTAGTTAATGGATTGTCAGTGAATTCGCTAACAATTTAGGGTAGTTTTCAAAATTGAGCAACCCTGGAGGCAGTTTCAAATGTAAAGATTTGTGAAGACCGGCCGCCGGATCAGGTGGGCCAAGCGCGAGTTTCGCTGCTTTGTGGCCGGCGGCGTTGTGATATGCCGTTCAAATGCGAACTTGGAAACAATCCTAACCGGCGTTAAAATCAGTTTCGAATATAGTCCTCGTCCGCCTTTACCAGATATCACGGAGCAACCGATATGAAGAAAAGCAATTTGCGAATTCTTGGCCTGTTGGCATTTCTATTACTTTTTTCGATTCAGCAATTGATAGCCCAGCCGCAGACGGCGGCAAATCTCGAGACAATTGCTCGGCGAAACGCCATCGAGGCTGAGCTGCAGTCGCTTGCGGTTGTTGAACGCAAGGTCATGGTGACAATGCGCGACGGCAAGCGGATGCAGGCCGATATCTATCGGCCAAAGGAAAGCAACGCAAAATACCCGACGATCTTTTCGCGGACGCCGTATAACTTTAACTGGTGGGACGTTCGGCTCGGCGCACCGCGCGATATGACGACGGTGCTTGACGCCATCAAACGCGGCTATGCTTACGTGATAATGAACGAACGCGGGCATTTTTTCTCCGAAGGAAATTACGACATTCTCGGGCCGCCGCTGACCGATGGCGAAGATGCGATCAAGTACATCACGACGAAGCCGTGGTCGAACGGCAAACTTGGCACGATCGGCTGTTCGTCAACCGCCGAGTGGCAAATGGCAGTCGCGGCCCAGAACGTGCCCGGCTATACGGCGATGATCGCGCAAGGGTTTGGCGCCGGCGTTGGCCGTGTCGCGCCGTACTTTGAGCAGGGAAACTGGTACCGCGGCGGTGCGGTGCAAATGCTGTTTATCGCATGGCTGTCCGGTGAACAGAACCAGATTCGCCCGACGTTTCCGGGCAACACCTCGCAGGAAGATCTGATCCGTGTTTCAAAATCCTTTGATCTCGCCGAACAATCGCCTCGCGTCGATTGGTCAAAGGCCCTGCGGCATTTGCCTGTCAAAGACATCATCAAAGCTGTTGACGGCCCGCACGGTATCTTTGCCGACGAAATGCCGGTCGCCACCGGCGGAGCAATGATCAAACGAACGCCGAACGATCCGGCGTGGTACAAAGGCGGCCTATTCCACGACAACATGAAGATCAATATTCCGGGCTTCTGGTTCATGTCGTGGTACGACGTTTCTGTCGGGCCGAACCTTGCGCTTTACAATCATGTCCGCAAAACAGCGAGGCCCGATATCGCCGACCAGCAATACGCCGTTATCGCTCCGACGCTGCATTGCTCATACACGCGGGCGACTGAGAACACGGTCGTCGGCGAACGCAGCGTTGGCGACGCAAGGCTGAATTACAGCGAGTTGACCTACGGCTGGTTCGATTATTTCCTGAAGGGCCACAGCGAAGGCAACGACATCAAGGCATGGCCAAAGGTGCGCTATTTTACGATGGGCAGCAACAAATGGCAGGCCGCTGATCAATGGCCGCCCGCCGGTGCCGAGCCGATGACCTTCTATCTCTCAAGCGGCGGCAAGGCGAACAGTCTGAAAGGTGACGGTGCGTTGACATCCGTCTCGCCCGCAACCGACGCACCCGACCGATTTACTTACGACCCGATGGACCCTGTTCCGTCTTACGGCGGCAATGTTTGCTGCACCGGCAACGCCGTTCAGGGCGGTGCGTTCGATCAGTCCAAGATGGAAGAACGAAACGATATTTTGGTTTACACGACGGACGTTTTGAAGGAAGGCTTCGAGCTTAGCGGTCCGATCGATGTTACGCTCTTTGTTTCATCAAGCGCTAAGGACACTGACTTTACCGTAAAACTTATCGACGTGGACGAGAATGGAAAGGCGTGGAACCTCGATGAAACCATCCAACGGATGCGTTACCGCGACGGCTACGACAAATCGCTCGTGTGGATGGAGCCGAACAAGGTCTATAAATTCAAATTCCAGCCGATGACGACAAGCAACTACTTCGCCCCCGGCCACCGCCTGCGGATCGAAATATCGTCAAGCAATTTCCCACGCTTTGACCGCAACATGAACACCGGCGGAAATAATTGGGATGAAACAAACGGCATCGTCGCCAACAACGCCGTGCATCACTCGAAGCAGTATCCGTCGTCTGTTACGATATCGGTGGTGAAGAAGAAATGATTCTGGTCGTATGGCCGTACGACGTCGTTTGAGGAAGTTTTTCAATTGCCTCCAGCTTAAGCTGGAGGATCGGAATGAAGGCGAAATCGGGCTTTAGCCAAAATCCATTTGAACTGGAACAATCATAAGGCTTTAGCGAATGAAGTTGAGGCCATAAGGAAGCGCTTCGTCAGTGATTCGGCTAAAGCCTTTATCTATTGAATTTCCGCCACTAGCTAAAGCTAGTGGCAATTGAAAGAATGGAAATTTCTACAGGGAAATATTGACGATGAGCTGCTCAGTCAAAGCTAGTGGCAACTGAAAGGATGGGAATTTCAACCTAACTCGCATTCGGACGCGGCAATCAATCAAGGTTCGCGCGATCAGGCTCGGCAACTTTGACCTCACCTACATTAGAACCGTCCGCCGCAGCCTTTTCATCACTAGACTTTTTCGCTTTCATCAGCGCGACGCAAAGATCGCGCAAGTCGCTGGACCGCCGCAGGCGCCGTGTAACCGCATCAGATGACATATCAACGTGTTTCATTTTCCAACCTGTCTATGTCCGCAAGGTCTTGCGGACGCCCGGACTGCTTTTTCATCTTTATCAGCCCTTCACGCGAAACAACGTAGAGCGAAAGCCCCATAAAGTCTATATGCTCACGAGTACTCCAAACATCTTCGACGTGGGGCGTAACGAGAAGAAGGTCCAGCGAGATCACTTCGCCGCCAACGACGGCGGAAACACGGCGAATCTCGACGGTACGCTCCTTAAATGATATATCAAGTCCGCGAATGTCGTAACCCACTTCTGCAGCAGCCGCGTAAGCCCGTTCGAGCGTTTCCTCGCGGATCAGGAAGTCGATGTCTTCGGTCGCCCTGATCAGACCATGGGCCGAAACCGCCAGACCGCCACAAAGAGCGAATTCTAGGTCGTTCCTGTTAAATGATTCAACGATCAGCTGAAGTTGTTCGAAAATTACCGACATAAGCGATCAGCTAACAACCGGCGGCGGCTCCATCACTGAGCCGCACTCATCGCAGGTTCGAAGGTTTTCATCGCCGTAGAAGCGTTTGAAGACGGTTTGGAATTGATTGACGATGTCGGTGAGTTGGAAATATTCTTCGTAGAGCTTTGCGTTGCAGTTTTCGCAAAACCACATCAGGCCGTCGAGTTCGCCTGTCCGGCGTTTGCGCTCGATGACGAGGCCGACAGTGTTTTCGCCGCGGATCGGGTTGTGCGGGACGCGCGGCGGCAGGAGAAACATCTCGCCCTCGCGTATCGGCACTTCAACAGCTTTTCCGTCTTCCTGTATCTGCACCTTTATGTCGCCTTCGAGCTGATAAAAAAGTTCCTCGCCCTCGTCCCAGTGATAATCTTTCCGTGAATTCGGCCCGCCAACGACCATCACAATAAAATCGTCGTCTGCGTAAACACACTGATTCCCAACCGGCGGCTTCAGCAGGTGGCGATGCGCATCGATCCATTGTTTGAAATTGAAGGGGCGTCGGATCATAATGTCATGAAAGATCGAGGAGTATTTTTAGAATGTCCTCAATATTATCCATTGTACCAGCCTCAATATATCCCAATGGTTTTGTGAGACGGCCCTTGCTTATCGACCGCATCGCCTCACACATTGCGTAACTTGGCAGTGTTAGTCCGCCTTCCGGCGGCAAAACGGCGACGTGGGAGCGAATATTTTTTTTCTTCGAGGTGATCGGGATGGCGAAGATCAGTTCCGCCGCGCTTTGATTGAAAAGGTCGCTTGAAGCAATAAGCACCGGACGTGTTCCGGCCAGTTCGCGGCCAATGGTCGGACTTAAATTGGCAAGCCACACTTCACCGCGTCTGATCTTCATGGTCAAGGCCGTCCACTATAGTCGATTCCCACTCCAATATTTCCGCCTTATGAGACTTCCATGCCTTATCGTCTCCCTGCAAAGCACGAAAATCCTCATTGAGACCGCGCAAAAACGAGCTTCGACGGTATTCCTCGACTGCCCGGTCAATGATCTCCTGCATTGGCTTGCCGGCCTCACTCGCAAGCGTCCTCAGTAGTTCATGGGTATCGGGGCTTACTCGTACTTGTGACATACACAAAAGTGTACGGCAAGGTCAACGAATTTGTCAACGAAACTGTAAGCTACAATACCGAAAGCTTCTCGACTGTTCGCCAGTTGCGGCCGGTTACGGTGAGTTTAGTTTCTTTTCGATGAAGCTTTTCCCGAGCAGGCTGTTGATGACTCCGTTGGGAAGATGGCAATACAATTCGCGTTCGATAGCGGCGTAACGCTCGCCTTCGGGAGCGGCATCTAGGAGTTGGTCGCGTTTTTCCTTTGGCATTTCTTCCTTAAGAAAAAGTACGTGCATTTCCTTATGGCTATCGAATTGGCCGTCGAAGGGATTTGAGGTGAGGATGCGGGCGATGTCCGCTTGTTCGCGGACCATCACGGGAATTTGTTTGCCGAAATCATTGGCAATCGCGGATTCGATCTGTGTCGTCAATTTGGTCTCGGCCGAAAATGAGCCCTTACTTACGTGCGGGCTACTGACGTCGAACGCGAGATTGCCGCTGTTGATGTAGGTGACGACATTCTCAAAGCCAAGCGACTCGAATGCCGCCTTGAGCTCCGCCATCTTGATCATATTGCTGCCGGAGACGTTAATGCCGCGAGGCAGAGCTACGTATTGCATTTAATGTCCTTTCTTATTCGTGTACATCGGGTTTTGATTCTACTCGCTTGTCCTAAACTACACTAAATTTCATAATCTCAACTCTAACCACGTTTCGGCATTCAGTCTGTCACCGCTTGCTGGGAAAACGAACGGTGAAGTTTCGGAAATAAAGTCGAACATTGCAAACCAACGCTTGCTTCGAAAATGTTTGCGATCGATTTGAAATTCCATTGCTTTTGTCGGCTTGAACGTTGGACCGTTAAAGCTGTTGACGCGTAGCGTGCTCGCTGTCCAACCATGAACATTCCACCAGTCCCAGTTCGTGGTGAATGGTTCCCATTTGGCGCCCTTAAGAAACCGTTCGCCAAGTTTGGCTGAAGCGTGGAAAGTATAGAGCTCACCTTGTGCGGCAGAGAAGTACATTTCGACCATAAGGTTCGATCTGTTCTCGGACTCGACGCACACATAAGCAAAGTCCTTGGTCTTTTGAAACCGAATAGTAAAACTTCGAAGTGCTTTGATCTTTATGGAAGAAGTCCATTCGTCGCTCGGGCAATCTCCGTCAACCATTATGGCGCGTCCGGCCGGAACTTTGACAGTCTGCGCTCCAAGGACCGAGGCAAGCCCCAACATAAACCAGATTACAAACAAATATCTCATCACTTTCTCACATGCAACCAGTAGGCCGGTCCCTCAACCGACCTTCCTTCACGTCCCTTTTACAGCCGTTCGCAGCGTCACATGCAGCCATGAGGCAACCGCAGTTCGACGCTCAAAATAGGAGTGCGGTCATGCTCTCGCCATGTCTATGACAAACCTATACCGAACGTCGGCCTTTACCGTGCGGTCGTAGGCTTCCTCGATACGGTCGGGTGAGATCACTTCGACGTCTGAAGTGATGTTGTGCCGGACGCAAAAATCGAGCATTTCCTGTGTCTCGGGAATGCCGCCGATGAGCGAACCGGACAGCGTCTTGTTACCGAAGATCAGCGACAGGTTGTGTACAGCGTTTGGGCTAGGCGGTACGCCGACGACGACCATCGCTCCGCCGACGCCGAGCAGATTGATGTACGGATTAACGTCGTGATCTGCTGAAACGGTGTCGAGAATGAAGTTGAATGTGCCGGTAAGCGGCGCAAGGTTTGCCGGGTGGCTCGTTACGACAAAATGATCGGCTCCGAGCGATTTGGCGTCCGCTTCTTTCTTCGGCGACGTGCTGAAGATCGTAACCTCTGCACCCATCGCTTTTGCGAGTTTCACGCCCATGTGGCCTAGTCCGCCGAGCCCGACGATGCCGACCTTTTGGCCCGGCCCGACCTTAAATCTCCTGAGCGGCGAATACGTTGTGATGCCTGCGCACAGCAGCGGTGCAACGCCTGAAAGATCACCGTCAAAGTTGACCTTGAGAGCGTAGTTTTCATTGATGACGTAATTATTCGAATAACCGCCGTAGGTCTTCGTTACGCCGTCCCTCTCGACACCGTTATAAGTAAAGACAGCTCTCTCGACGCAGAATTGTTCCTGACCGCTCTTGCAGCTTGCGCACTCGCGGCACGAATCGATAAAGCAGCCGATGCCGGCAATATCACCGATCTTGAATTTTGTGACCTCGCCGCCGACCTGCGACACGCGGCCGACGATCTCGTGGCCAGGGACGAGCGGATAACTTGTCGGCATCGAGTCTTTCCATTCGTTTTTTGCCTGGTGAATATCCGAATGACAAATCCCCGCATACTCAATGTCTATCAAAATATCGTGCGGGCCCACGGCGCGGCGGGTAAATTCAAACGGTTCAAACTTTGCGTCGGGGCTGTGTGTTGCAAATCCTTTCGTTGCTGTTCCTGTTGATTCAGCTGCTATCATCTTTTCTCCTTGTGTCTTATTTTGTGGCCTTTGTGTCTTCAACTTTGCGCCCTTTGTGTTGAAAACACCTCAACACAAAGGGCGCAAAGGTGACGGCACAAAGTTCACGAAGCGAAAGTTTTAGTCGATCGTTGCAATGACCTTTAACTCGATCGCGATCGGGGTCGGCAGCGAGCCTATCTCGACCGTAGTCCGGCACGGCTGATTGTCAGCAAAATACTCGGCATAGACCTTATTATACACAGCAAAATCAGCTTTCATGTTTGTCAGAAAAACCGTGACGTCCACAATGTTTTCCCATGCCGATCCGGCGTCCTCAACGATGTAACGGACATTTTGGAACACTGATCTGCATTGCGTTTCAACGTCATACGAAACGATCTCGCCTGCATCATTCAATTCAACGCCGGGTATTTTCGTTGAACCGCGCGTACGCGGCCCGACGCCAGAAAGAAACAACAAGTTGCCCACACGCCTCGCGTGGGGATAAAGCCCGACCGGTTCGGGGGCTCGGTACGAATCAAACGCGTCAGCCATCCTGCGATATTCTATCCCAAGAACGAACAATTCACAGAATCAAGGGCGCGAAAAGAGGAAAGATATCCCCAGGATCGTGTGTTCACTTGCTCCGAAGGCTTGGGGCGACGGAGCGTCCGTCGCCCCAAGCCAACAAAGCTCAAACTCTTGTGCAGCACGGACTCGCTTTGATCTGAGCCACCTGCCGGTCGGTGAGAACAGGCGTGGTGGAGAAGTGAAGCACGTCGGCCATCATCAAATTTCGGTTCGAAGCCACGTGCGTCGGGTTGAAGTTTGACGTGAGCAGAACATGGCCAACCTCGTGGGCTGTTGCCCAGCGGGTCACGTTCGCCGCTACTGTGCACGCCGGCCTCCCGACCATATGGCCGCCGCACCCGCCAGCATCCGAAAGTGCGCGAACGTAAAACACGCCGATATCCACCTGGGGAATGGCTGGCCCCATCTGGTGCAGCCTAGCGTATTCGCCGTCCGTTATCGTCCAGGTGCACGCGTCATCGACAACCGCAAAGTCCGCCTCCTCCTGCGCCGTAAGCATCAAAGACATTCCTGAGGCAAATTCGATCTTGATGCCGTATTGCCCGTAGACGATCTCAGCGTCCGAAAGACCACGTTCGAAGGGAACATTGTTTTCGGATAGGCTTCGGAAATGGAGGCGTACGCGGTGAGAATAATTTCTGCAGAGCCGGTCGAGGGCCTGGATGGTTGCACGATCGATCGCGCCGGTCGGTGGAATTCGATTGGCATTCTGAAATGCGATCAGCTTATCACGGGTCTCGTTACCGAACACGCCGTCCGGGCTGTATCTGGGGTCGGTCGTTGACCGCGGCATCGGGTAACCCAGATCGATCAGGGCCATCTGGACCAGATGAACGTGACGCCCGCTAGCGCCCGTTCTTATCGTGAGCCCTGCCTCGGCCTGCACCAGCTTTCTGCTGCTCCGGAATCTCGGGGATTGTAAGGCCATTTTCTTCCTCCTGTGTTTTCAAGTACTTACGCAGCCGAAAGGCTGCGACGATCCCCTACAAGCTGTGCAGGACCATATGATTCGAACGCGCATTTCGCGTGATTTTGCGTAACAAGCCCCGCGCAGAGTCCTACGCGGGGCACGTTGACCGATAAGGTTAATTGGATTTAAGATCTACCGTCCCTTCTCGGCCCAGATCTGGACGAGGTTGACCAAGGTCTCGGTTGATTTCTCTAAACCTTTGCGCGAATTGAATTCTAGCTTACCGTGAAAATTGTGGCCGCCGGTGAATAGGTTTGGCGTCGGCAATCCGCGAGTTGTCAGGCGCGAGCCGTCGGTGCCGCCGCGGATCGGGCGTCGCTCGGCTTTTATTCCGGCGCGTTTTGCCGCTTCGATCGCGTAATCTGTAAGCTGCGGATAATCTTTCAACACTTCTTTCATATTCAGATATCCGAGTTCGCTCTTGTAGTCGATCTTTACCTTTGGATACTTCTTCTGCGTTTCCGCGATCAAGTCTTTCACCTTTTGTTCGAGCCCTGTAAATCCGCTGATATCAAAATCACGAAGCAGAATTTTGACGACCGACGTTTCGATATCAAGCGTGCCGACGTACGGATGAATATAATTCTCGCGTCCGGCGGTCGTTTCCGGTCGATTCGGAACCTCCGTCGGAAACCGAGCGAGAAAATCGCCCGCCGCGTACATCGAGTTGATCATTATGCCTTTCGCCGTTCCTGGATGCGTCGAAAGCCCATGGAACGTGACCGTCGCCGTACGCGCCGAAAACGTTTCGTCAGAAATATCCCCAAGCTGTTCGCCATCCACCGTGTACGCGAACTTCGCTCCCCAGCCTTTTATGTCGAATTCATCCATCGGCCCGCCAACCTCTTCGTCCGGCGTAAACGCGATCGCAATATTGCCGTGCTTGATCGACGGATTTTGCTTGAGAATGTCAATCATCGTCATTATCTCGGCACACCCCGATTTGTCGTCCGAGCCGAGCAGCGTCGTCCCGTCAGCAGTTATGATGTCATCACCGATCAGATTTTTCAGATCAGGATTCTGGGCGACCGTGATGACCTGCGTCTTGTCATTCGGCAGAACAATGTCGCCACCCTGATAATTCTTGTGGATTATCGGATTTACATTCGCACCCGAAACCGCCGGCGATGTGTCCATGTGGCCGATAAAGCCGATCGTCGGCACCTTGCTGTTGTCAGCAAGATTGCCCGGAACCATCCCGTAAACGATCCCTTCGGCACTGATCCGAACATTTTGAACGCCTAGCTCCTTCAGCTCCTTCTCAAGCAGCCGAGCAAGCACCAACTGCTTCTCCGTACTCGGAAACTTCCCGGCATCCTCCGCCGACTGCGTGTCGATCTTCACATACCGCAAAAACCGCGACATCGCAGTCTCGGTCGGCGGTTTTGTTTGCGAAAATGAACTGACCGAAAAAAATGTAAGAATTAAAAACAAAATCGAAAATTTCATATATCCTTGTTCCGTACTGTCACCACCAGCGACAAATCTTAAAAGCCCTGGTAAATTAAATCAACAAATTCAATCCGTCGCCAACGGCGACCAACCTATAAAGCCTAGGGTAGAGCGAAGAGAAACCCTAGGAACCGATCCCAATAACCATCCCGTCGCCAAAGGCGACAAACAGCCCTTAAATTGTGTTGCTCGCCTTCAGCGAGCCGGTATGTGACCGCCGCGAGCCTAGGGTTACGTTCGCTTTGCTCACTTTACCCTAGGCTTTATATGTCAGTCGCCGTTGGCGACAATCAATCCCAACAATACCGTTCATCGATCTCTACATCATATTTCTCGCACAACGTTCGGAACTCGTCCTGAAACGTCTGCTTTTTATGATGCTCTTTCTGATTCCGAATATACCTCGAAACCGCGTCGACCTGCGATTGTCCGATCGAAAACGCGCCATATCCACGCTGCCAATAGAATTTCGCGGCGCCGTGCAGTTTCATCCATTTGGAGGTTTCCCGTTTAATGTCGCCGATCAATTCCGACACATCCATTCGGCCCAAAGAGATCAGAATATGAATATGATCCGCATCGCAACCGGCAATTATCATTCGCCCGCCGTTGTTAGTAATAATCCCGCTTATATAGCCGAATAGCTGCGGTTCCAACTCAACCGGAATCAGTCTCACACGATCCTTCGTTGACCAAACAATGTGGACAAGAATTTTAACCAACGATTGCGGCATATTGGGGTTGTGCTGTTGCGGTTACCGTCGCCAACGGCGACAAACGTATAAAGCCTAGGGTGAAACCCTGGGAATGATCAAATCAATACGATCCGTCGCCAACGGCGACGAACATGCCGCAAAATGCGTTGCTCGCCTTTGGCGAGCCGTAATGCGGCCGTCACGTACCTAGGGTCACGTTCGCTTTGCTCACTGCACCCTAGGCTTTATACGTTGGTCGCCATTGGCGACAAAAATGCTGTCCTACAACTTCACGCAAATATTCTTCTCTTCCGTAAAAAATCTCAGGGCTTCGAAGCCGCCTTCGCGGCCTAGGCCGCTGTCTTTTACGCCGCCGAAGGGTGTTCGGAGGTCGCGGAGGAGCCAGCAGTTTATCCAGACGATGCCGCTCTCCAGTATAGATGCCATGCGGTGGGCACGCGAAAGGTTTTCAGTCCAGACCGTGGCGGAGAGGCCGTAACGAACAGAATTTGCGAATCTCAAAACTTCTTCTTCAGTGTCGAACGGCATGATCGTGACGACCGGGCCGAAGATCTCTTCCTGATTTGTGCGGCAGTCGTGCGGCAGGCCTTCGATGATGGTCGGTTCGATGTACCAGCCGCCGAGCTTGTCAGAACCCTCTGCGTTAGCGGAGGGCCAGTCTCTCGACCTTGTAACGATCTCATCGCCAACGAACCGGCCCCCCGCTGACGCAGGGGGTTCTGACCCGCCGCACAAGATCGTTCCGCCTTCGCTTTTTGCGAGATCGATGTAGGACATTATCTTGTCGAAGTGCTGTTTCGAAACTATCGCACCTACATCCGTGTCGGCATCAAGGGGATCGCCGACTTTTAGCGCGGAAACGCGGGCGACAAAGTCCGATCGAAATCTTTCATACAACGGCCGTTCGACAAATATCCGCGAACCGCACAGGCATATCTCGCCTTGATTAGAAAACGACGAGCGGACCGTTGTGGCTAGCATTTCGTCGTAATTGCAATCAGCGAAGATGATGTTTGGGTTTTTTCCGCCGAGCTCCAACGATAATTTCTTGAACATCGGGGCGGCAATGCGTGCGATCTCCTCGCCCGTCTTTGTGCCGCCGGTAAACGAAATTGCTTTTACATCGTTATGCCCGACGATGGCGGCCCCGACTTTCGGCCCCGTGCCGTGAAGAATATTCAAAACACCCGGCGGCAATCCCGCTTCTATGCAGAGTTTCGACAGCAAAAACGCTGTCATCGGGGTAACTTCGCTTGGTTTGGCGACGACAGTACATCCGGACGCGATCGCTGGTGCGATCTTCCAGGTAAAAAGATAAAGCGGTAAATTCCACGGCGAGATGCATCCCGCGACGCCGATCGGGTGGCGAAGCGTATAATTGATCGCCCGCCCACCATCGGGCCGGACCGTATCGTAAGATTCGTTGGAAAGATGCATCGCCGCCGTTGCATAAAAGCGAAAATTGGCGACCGCACGCGGAATGTCGACAGCTCGGGCAAGTGATATAGGTTTTCCGTTATCAATGCTTTCAGCCCGGGCCAGATCTTCCAGATCGCGTTCGATCAAACCGACAAGCCGCATCAATATCTCAAATCGAGCTTCTGGTGACGTTGCTGACCAGGCGGGAAATGCGGCCCGGGCTGCGTCGGCCGCCAAATTGACGTCGCGATCGTCGGAATCTGGAATGAGCGAATAGACGTCCCCTGTGGCCGGTTCGAAGTTGTCGAGGTATTCGCCGGATGCAGGCGTCACCAACTCGCCGCCGATGTAGTTTTCTATCTTTACCATAACTGTCTAATTTTTGGATCAATCCGAATATACCGCGAAACCGCAATTATCAGCTAAGTTGGGCGGCTTTAGGAAATGCGACAGGGAAACACTGGTACTCTTCCAATAATTGCGAGTTTGTCTTATAGTAACAGCACGATCGGATGACAAGCGCCAGGCGGATCTACCTTGTCGCACTTGGCCAGCTCTGTATCGGGTTACCTCATCCGCCCTACTGCTCAAAATTTATGACGAAGACCTGCCCGAACTGCAGCCAGCCTAATCCGTCGGATGCTGCATTTTGTCTAAATTGTGCATCGCCGCTCGGCCCGACCGTCGGTGGAGCCGGATATCAGCAGCAAAGCCCGCCGCGTGTCGGGGCTGATGCTCCTTATGTTGGTGCGCCGCCGCAGCCGTATCTTGGCGGCCAGCCGCCTGCTATGCCTGGCGGGGCCAGCCAGCGGGCGATCATTGCTCTCGTGCTGGCTATCGTCGGCCTCGTGTGCTGCGGACCGTTTGCCGGCGTTCCGGCCGCAATAGTCGGCTGGCTGGAACTTGGCGACATAAACAACGGAAAGGCTCCTGCTGCAGGGAAGTGGATGGCCCAGGTCGGGCTTTGGGGCGGCATTGCGGTGACCGTTCTTCACGTGGTCCTCTACGTCTTTTATATGTTATTCGCGATGGTCGCATCGGCGCCGTACGGATATTGATATGGCAAGTTCGATCAAATGCAGCAACGGCCACGAACAGCCTCAGGGCGGCTCGAAGTTTTGTATTTACTGCGGCATTGCGGTGGCCGCGCCAATGGCTCAGCCGCCCGCTAATAATCCGTTCATTCCGCCGGCAGATCCGCGCGCATCTGATCCTCCGCCGCAAGCGTTTATCGGCGGCCAACAACAATTTCAGCATCAGGGCCCGCCGGGGATAGCTCAGAATAATTATCCGCCGAATCAGCCATATCAGCCCCAGTATCAGTATCCCAACCAACAGCAATATCTGCAGTACGCGCAATTTCCGCAGCCGGCCGGCTGTCGAACCTGCGGCGGCAATGCGGACAACTTTCCGGCAAAGGTTGTTGTGTGTACGGAGTGTCGTTCGCTGAAACCGCTCGTGCCCGGATACACGGTCGATAACTCGGCGTTCGCGTGGGCGGCGGATGCCAAGGCGATGGCCGCCCTTCAAAAGGTGAGCCCGCTGAATGCGGCGGCAAAGGTGGTTTCCGAAAAGGTAGGCCGCCGATGGATCGAATCGGCGTTCAATGGCGTACGGCTGAGCGAAAAGCAAATGCCGCATATTTACGGCCAGGCGGTCCGTGCGGCGCGGATATTGGGAATGCCGCATATGCCGGATGTCTATATTTCGGGTGAGCGTCCGTGGGACATGCTGACCTTCGGCACCGAAAAAGATTCATTCGTCGTGGTCGGATCGGCGCTTGCCGGAAATTTTCAGGGCGTCGATATGCTGTTTCTTTTGGCCCGCGAAATGGGACATTGCAAATCGGGCCATGCGCTTTGGAAAACCGTTATTAGATTTTTCCTTGGAGAACAGGGGCCGGCAAAGGGCTTTATGGCCGGCGGTATATTTGCGGCCTTGAGTCCAAGCGCGCTGCTTGGAGGTGCCATCGAGATGCCGCTCCTGGCATGGGCAAGGCAGGCCGAGATAACGGCTGATCGTGCGGGCATGCTGACCGTCGGCAAAGAAGATGTCGCCCGCCGAGTGCTGCTCTCGTGGGCCTTGCGGTCCTCATTTCTGTACAAACAGATCAATATCGCAGCGTGGCTTGAGCAGCAGTCTGTCGACGACGATTCGTATGTAAAGCTTTCTGAGCTTACAACAAGCTCGACGCCCTATCTTGGGCCGCGGCTCAAACTGCTTGCTCAGTTTGCGGCGAGCCCTGATCTTCACAATTCATTGCGGATAATTGCCGATACCATTCGCGCATCGGCGCCGCCTAAGCCAAAACAAGAGCCTAAAGATGAGCCGGGCGTGCTTCGATTCAAATGCTCGACTTGCGGAACGGCAATGAAAGTTCCGCGAAAAGCACTTGAGGGCAAAGCCGCATTGCCCGTGAAATGTCCCGACGCAAAATGCGGTGCGATAACCCGTCTTACGAAAAACGCAAAGGCCGGCGAGGGGGCCAAGGCGAGCCACCCCAAAAAACAGGAGAATCTGAACTATGGCGATTGAAGAGAACGTTACGATCACTGAAACCGGGCCCGATGGAACGGAGCAGGAGTTTGAGATCACGACCGCAAAGGTCGACGACCTTACGGGTGATGACCAGGCCTTTGCCGCCGAGGCTGTCGAAGCGATGTTCGACGACGGATCGACGGATCAGGAAGCGTCGTATATGGATTACGACGGTGACGGAAAACTTGACACCGCCGGTGCCGATACGGACGGTGACGGACAGATAGATACCGTCGTGGCCGACACTGACGGCGATGGCCAGCTCGACGCCGCGGGCAAAGATACAGACGGTGACGGAAACCTGGATGTTGCCGAGTTCGACACGGACGGCGATGGCGTCGTCGATGCCACGATGGAAGATACCGACGGCGACGGGCAGATGGACACAGCGGACATCGATGGCGACGGCGTGGCAGATTATACGCTTGAAGCTGAAGAAGGCTTGCCGACCGAGGAAGAGG